>JBAUIQ010000164.1:0-1633 GCA_049683075.1 Pacificimonas sp. | reverse complement strand
GTCGGCGAAGATGCCATCGACGCCCGCCTCGACATGCGCGCAGATCTCCCGCGCCATGTCCCCGGGCTGTCCCGTTCGAAAGCGCGGGGCAACGAACATCTGTTCGGCGCGAAACGTCCAGGGATGCACCTTCAGGCCCGCCGCATGCGCCGCCTCGACCAGCCCCGTCGGTCCGTCGTCCTGCACGACCAGCGCCTTGTTCGGCCCGAGACCGACGGCATAGGTCGCGATTTCGGCAAGCCCTTTGGGTGTCAGCATCTCGGCATAACTACCAAGGCTGCTATCGGCGGGCGGGCGTCGCGGATCTCCAACCAACTGCACCAGCGGTACGTCGGTCATCGCGCTCAGCGCCTTCAAATTCTCCACTTCGAACGACTGAATGAAAACCGGCGCGTCCGCCCGGTTCCAGCCCACGTCGCCAAGCGCCGCGACCAGCCGCTCCTCGAGCGCCAGGCCGAGCGCACGGAAATAAGTCGGATGCTTTGTTTCGGGATAAATGCCGACACCGCGCTTCTGCGCGAGGTCGATGACTTCGGCAAATGTCGGCACCGAATATCGCCCGTCATGGTCCGTTCCGCGTAACGCCGGCAGGCGCTCGCGCGCACGCAGCGACTTCAGTTCGGCAAGGCTGAAATCCTCCGCGAACCAGCCCGTCACCTCTTCGCCGTCCACCATCTTCGTCGTCCGCCGGTTTGCGAATTCTGGCCGGTCGGCGACGTCCGTCGTACCGCCAATCTCATTCTCGTGCCGCGCCACCAGGACACCGTCGCGCGTGATGACGAGATCGGGCTCGATGAAATCCGCCCCCTGCACGATCGCCAGCTCATAAGCGGCAAGCGTGTGTTCCGGCCGCTCCCCACTCGCCCCGCGATGCGCGATCAACAGGATGTCACGATCCGGCACGCTCATAGTCGACGCGCAGGCGGAGAGGATAAGAAGCAGGAGGGCGACGAGAGAGCGCATGAGTATGACCTTGATCGGGGTGGCATCGTCACCGACATATCGTGGGAAGGAGACAAGTCGATGACCGAAACCGCCATTCTCGCCGGGGGCTGCTTCTGGTGCCTCGAGGCCATTTACGATGACCTGATCGGCGTCGAACGCGTCGAATCAGGCTATATCGGCGGCCATGTCGACAACCCGACCTACCGCGAGGTTTGCGGCAAGGGCACCGGTCACGCCGAGGCGGTGAAGATCGACTATGATCCCTCGAAGGTCAGCTACGAAGAGCTGCTCGACATCTTCTTCCACATTCACGATCCGACGACGAAGGACCGGCAGGGCAACGACGTCGGCCCGCAATATCGGTCCGCCATCTTCCCGCAGGACGATGCTCAGCGGGCGACGGCGGAGGCGGCCATCCACAAGGCCGCGACCTTATGGGACGCGCCTATCGTCACGACGATCGAGGATGGCAAATGGTGGCCGGGCGAGGCCGAGCATCAGGACTATTATGCCCGCACCGGCGACTCGACGCCCTACTGCAATTTCGTGGTCGGGCCGAAGGTGAAGAAGTTCCGCGAGCAATATGCGGACAGGCTGAAGGCGGCCTAGGCAGCCACTTCGAGTTCGCGAGCCAGTGCACCGAGGTGCGGCGTCAGGCTGATGGGCTTCGCGCCCGCTTCGACACGAT
>JBAUIQ010000163.1:0-4212 GCA_049683075.1 Pacificimonas sp. | reverse complement strand
CGGCGGACGTGGTCGCGAAGGCGGTCGCGAGCGCAGTCGTGGACGCGGTCGTCGTGGCGGTCGCGGCCGTCGACGCCGGGAAGACGACGATGGAAACGATAGCCGTGGTGGTCGCGGGCGCGACGCTCCCGATCGCTCGCGGAACGGGCGCGACGAAGATGCTGATGCTTCCGAGGTGTCGGCTGGAACCGAACGCGAGGATCGTGTCGAGACCGATGGTGATGACGATGCGCCACGCGGACGGCGCCGTCGTGGCCGTCGCGGTGGCCGCGGTCGCCGAAATGGTGCCGACGCGAATATCGAGTCGACCGAAGAGGCGAACGCGGACGTCGCGGATTTAGCCGAGACCGACTCGGCCGCAGATGATGCGGAAACGAAGCCAAAACGCAGTCGTGGAGGACGGGGTCGCGGCCGCAAGGTCGATGAAGCGGTCGATGCCGACGAGAGCGATGCGGCTCCCGTAGAGGTGTCGAACGCGGAAGACGATGCGCCGAAACCGAAACGACGGCGACGCACGCCGGCAAAGGTGAAGACTGCCGCGGACGCGTCTGAGAGCGTAGACGTTTCCGAGGAAACTCCGAAACCCAAACGACGCGCACCCCGTAAATCCGTCAAAGCGACGGACGACGTCGCGGCTCCCGCTGCGGATACGGCCGCCACGCAAAACCCAACGCCTGCTCCGACGGCGGCGAACGACGCGTCGGACGAGACTGCGGCATCAAGTGCGCCGACGGAGCCCACGGGGCCCAAGCGAAAAGGCTGGTGGCAGCGCACCTTCGGCGCATAGTATATGGCGGCCCTCGCCTCAGACGGTGAGGGCCGCTCATCCTGGCGGGTGACTCGCCCCACTGGCACGTAAACGAGGAAGAGCACGGTTTCACGACCCGTTCACCGGGGGGCGAATAGGAGATTTGGAATGAACGCCGTTCGTTCGCTGATCGTACTCGCCCTCGCTGTCCTCCTGACGGCGCAGCCTGCCCGCGCGCAGTCGATCCTGCGGGATGCCGAGACGGAAGCATGGCTCTTGGAACTCGGTCGACCAATTGCCGAGGCGGCGGGTCTCGATCCGAACAATCTCGAAATGGTGATTGTCGCCGACAACAGCCTGAACGCCTTCGTCGCGGGTGGTCAGCGGATCTACATGCACTCCGGCACTTTGCTGCGAGCGAGTAACGCGAACGAAATTCAGGGTATCGTCGCCCATGAGATGGGTCATATCGCGGCTGGTCATGCCGTCCGTTTCAGTTCGGAGGCTGGCGGCAAGGCTTCGGGCATCAGCATTCTTTCGTTGATCGCCGCCGGTGCGGCCGTGGCGATGGGTGCTGGCGAAGCGGGCGCAGCGCTCCTTGGCCTTGGCCAGCGCGCGTCACTTGGCACGGTCCTCGCCTTCAATCGGCAGCAGGAAAGCCGGACTGACCAAGCGGGCGCTCGTTATCTCGAAGCGGCCGGCATCAGCGGCAAAGGCTCGATCGCCTTCTTCAAACTCATCCAGAACCAGGAATATCGCCTCGCGATCCCGCAGGATAATGAATATATCCGGACGCATCCGCTTTCGAGCAATCGCATCGCGGCGCTTGAACAGCTTTACCGCCAGTCTCCCTATTGGGACACGCCGACGGATCCAGGACTCGAAGCGGGGTTCCAGCGGATCCAGGGAAAATTGTTCGGATATGTCGAACATCCCGACCGTACCTTACGCGAGTTCCCGGCGTCCGACATCAGCGAAAAAGCGCGGGTCGCGCGCGCCTATGCCTACCCCAAGGCTGCCTTCCCAGAGAAAGCCGCGGCGGAGGCCGACGCGCTTCTTGCGGCGGAACCGGACGATCCGTTTATCTTGGAATTGAAGGGGCAGATCTTGATGGAATCGGGCCGCCCTGATGAGGCAATCGTTCCCCTCGAACGCGCGGTCGCCTTGGCGCCCGACCAGCCTCTGATTTCCACGATCCTTGGTCATGCCCTGCTTGCCACCGAGGACGAGGAAAATGTCGACCGGGCGGCGGATGTTTTGAAGGAGGCGGTCCGTCACGACCGGATGAACCCCTTTGCCTGGTACCAGCTTGGCATCGCTTACTCGAAACAGGGCGATGAGCCGCGCGCCGCACTCGCCTCGGCGGAGCAATTTGCGATGGCGCGACAACCACGCCTGGCCGCCTCGAGAGCGCGAATGGCCATGGCGGGCATAGACCGCGGCACGCCTGACTGGCTGCGGGCGCAGGACATAATGCTGGTCGCGCAGGAGCAGCTGAAAGACGATGACGGCAACCGTCGCCGCCGATAGGTGAGCCGAGACCGTATCTGGGGGACAAGGATGATGAGGTTCGTGGCCGCTATCGGTCTGTTCGCAATGATCGCGGCAGGCTTCCTGGCCCTGCGGCAGCCGACGATCGCCGCCGAGGGCGCGCTGACGACGGCACAAAAAGCGGAAGTGGAGACGATCGTTCGCGATTATATTCTCGCCAATCCGGAGATTATTCCGGAGGCGGTTACCATCCTTCAGCAGCGCCAGCGCGCCGACCTGATCGATGCGCGCCGCGCCGACATCGAAACGCCCTATGAAAGCGCCTGGGCCGGCGATGCCGACGCCGATGTCGTTCTGGTTGAGTTCTTCGACTTCAACTGTCCCTATTGCCGTCAGTCGAACGAGGACGTGCAGCGCCTCCTAAGAGACGTCGACGGACTGAAAGTGGTCTGGCGTGATTTTCCGGTGCTCGGCCCCGCCAGCCGCGAAGCCGCGGAAGCCGCAATCGTTGCGGCGCGAGAGGGCCGATACCGCGACTTTCACGACGGCATGTTCGCCGACGGTCGACGCGTATCCTCCGCAAAGACCGAAGACCTGATTGCCGAGGCCGGCCTCAACGTCGGCCAGACGAAGCGCAGTATGGCGCACAGCAGTGTCGATGCCGAAATCGACAAGAATCTTGCCATGGGCCGCGCCCTCGGCATCACAGGAACGCCCGCCTACGTGATCGGCGACCGCATCCTGGACGGTGCCGTCGGCTACGATCAGTTGAAGGCGGCCGTCGAGGCGGCGCGCGCGAGCTAGCGCCGCCCGAACAGCTTTTCGATGTCGGCGCGAGCGAGCTTCACATAGGTTGGGCGCCCATGATTGCATTGGCCGCTGTGCGGCGTCACCTCCATTTCGCGAAGCAACGCGTTCATCTCGGAAATCTGCAAACGGCGGCCGGCACGAACGCTGCCATGGCACGCCATCGTGGCGTAAAGCTCGTCGATCTTTTCCTTCAGGCTATGCGCCGCACCGAGGCTCCGGATGTCATCGGCGAGATCACGGACCAGCGCGCTTGCATCGACGCGGTTGCCGAGAAGCGCCGGGACGGCGCGTACGAGGATCGCGCGTGGGCCGAACCGTTCAAGCTCCAGCCCCATCGCGCCAAGCTGATCGGCATGGGCGGCGACGGCGTCCGCCTCATCTTCGCTGAGGTCGACGACATCGGGAATGAGAAGCGGCTGCGAAGCCGGAGCACCGCTTCGCTCGGCGCTGGCCTTCATCTTCTCGAGCGTCAGGCGCTCATGCGCGGCGTGCTGATCCACCAGGATGAGATGATCCGCCGTTTCAGCAACGATCCAGCTTTCATGTAGCTGCGCCCGCGCCGCGCCCAGCGGATAATCGACCTCGGCTTCGGCAGGTCGTCCGTCCGGCGTTTCGTGAAATGTCGGTTCTTGCTGACGGGCGAGTGGCGGGGCCATGAAATTCGTGGACCGCTCACCGAACATGCGGCCACCAACAGGAAGAGGCCTATGTTGGTGCTCGGCCTCCGGCTGGAAATGCGCAAGCGCCTCGTCCGACACGGTGTTCGCCGTTCGCCCGCTACCCGCGTCCAGCGCGCGGCGAAGGCCCGACACGATCAGGCCGCGGACCATGGCCGGATCGCGAAAGCGCAGCTCGGTCTTTGCCGGATGCACGTTGACGTCGACGAGATCGGTCGGCACCTCAAGAAAAAGCGCGAGAACTGGATGCCGGTCACGGGCAAGGAGGTCGCGATAGGCGCCGCGGACCGCGCCCAGAAGCAGACGGTCCTTCACCGGCCTGCCGTTGACGAAGAGATATTGGTGGTCCGCCGCGCCTCGATTGAATGTCGGAACGCCCGCCAGGCCGCCGAGATGCAGCCCTTCCCGCGTCAGATCGACGGCGACAGCGTTCTCCGGGAATTCATGACCGATGATCGTGCCGAGACGGGCGATCCGCGCTGTTAC
>JBAUIQ010000162.1:0-4360 GCA_049683075.1 Pacificimonas sp. | reverse complement strand
CGTAACTCCAGCGCCGCCGCGCGCAAGTTCACGCGCGAACTGGCGCTGGGACTGGCGCAGGCTGGACTGGTGGTCGTTTCCGGTCTGGCGCGCGGCATCGATGCGGAGGCGCATGTCGGCGCGCTGGCGGCGAAGAGTGGCGGCACGATCGGCGTTGTGGCAGGCGGTATCGACGTGCAATGGCCACCGCAAAATGCGGATTTGCATGACGAGCTCTACGCAGGGGGACTGGTCGTCGCGGAGCAGCCCTACGGAATGGAGCCGCGCGCGGCGCATTTCCCGCGCCGGAACCGCATCATCAGCGGTCTGTCGCTGGGCGTTGTCGTCATGGAGGCCGCGCCGCGTTCCGGCTCGCTGATCACCGCGCGCAACGCGAACGAGCAGGGCCGCGAAGTGATGGCCGTGCCCGGTTTCCCGCTCGATCCGCGTGCTCGTGGGTGCAATGGCCTTATCCGCGACGGGGCGACGTTGGTGCAGTCGGTCGAGGATATCGTCGAAACGCTGACCCCGTTCGGGCACGAAAGCTCGCGAGTGGCGGCCGATCTGTTCGATTTCGCGGCGGGGCCGGTCGATGAACCGAATGACGACGCGCGTGCAGCGGTCGCCGGGCTCTTGTCTCTAACGCCCGTCCCGGTGGACGAGCTCGTGCGCATGTCGGGGCAGCCGCCCGCCGTCGTGGCGCTGGTGCTTCTGGAGCTTGAGCTGGCGGGGCAGCTGGAACGCCATGCGGGCGCGAAAGTGGCCGCGACGGGCGGCTGACCGCCAATGACGCAGCCGCTCGATCCCGCGCTTCTCCTCTCAGCCTATGCGGGCGGCGTGTTTCCGATGGCGGAACATGCCGAGGACGAGGAGGTATTCTGGGTCGACCCAAAAGAGCGCGGGGTGTTGCCGCTGAACGCCTTCCACCTGCCGCGCAGCCTGAAGAAGGTCCTGCGACAGGAGCGGTTCGCGCACCGTGTCGATACGGCGTTTGCCGAGGTCGTGGCGGCCTGCGCGGCACGGCAGGAAACCTGGATCAACGGGACGATTCGCGACGGCTATGCCGAGCTACACCGGCTGGGGGCGGCGCATTCGGTCGAGTGCTGGCGAGACGAACGGCTTGTCGGCGGGCTTTACGGTGTCTCGCTGCGCGGCGCGTTCTTCGGCGAAAGCATGTTCAGCCTCGAGACGGATTCATCGAAAGCGGCGCTGGCCCATCTGGTCGTGCGACTGCGCGTGGGCGGCTTCACGCTACTCGATATGCAATTTTTGACCGATCACCTGGCGCGGTTCGGCGCCGTCGAGATCGGCCGCACGGATTATCGCGCACGGCTCGCCGACGCGCTCGATGTGCCCGGGGACTTCGGTCAGTTGACGACGATGGTGTCGGGACCGGTCTCCGGCCAGGACATCGTGCAGCTTTTGACCCAGACGTCATAGGCGGGGTTATCGACGCTGTTGAGGGACGGCGACTCGGCATAGAGCCAGCCGGAGAAGATGCGCTCGGCCTCCGCGCCGGGACGCGGGGTCAGGTCGATCTGCAGAAAGCCGCCGGTCAGCTCCTGCTCGGCCCAGGGCGGGGTCGCCTCACACGCGCGGACGGCGATCGAGAGGCCCTTGTAGCGGATCCTCTTGCCGGGATTTGTTGTGAAGGTCTCTGTGATCTGCCCGACCTTGTCGAGGACGCCGATCGTGACGACGCGCTCGGCCATTGGCGTTACCGTGTCCTGCGCAAGCGCGGGCATCGCGAAGAGAATGGGAATGAGGAAGCGCCACATGTCGCGGATACGCGTCAGGGGGTGTCCCCGCCCCCGCCAAGGCGTTCCTCGAGCGCGTCGAGGTCTTCATCGTCCTCAAGATTGCCGAAGCCGCCGATGTCGTTTGCGGCCGCCGTGCCTTCGACATCGTCGCCGGAATTGTTGATGAACTGACCGATGAGGGCGAGCATGTCGACGGAGCCCTGCGTATCGAGAATTTCGTCGCCGTCACGCAGCGCCTCAGGATCGCCGCCGGGGGTCAGCGCGATGTACGTGCCGCCGAGAAGCCCTTCAGACGTGATGCTGGCGCTCGAATCGAGCGGCAGGCCATAACGGTCGTTGATCGACAGTTCGAGACGCGCGCGGAAAGGGAATTCCTGTTCCAGGGCCTGGGCCGTCACCGCGCCCACCGTAATGCCGGAGACGCGGACGTCCGTGCCGACCGAGACGCCGGTCGCGTTTTCGAACAGGGCGGCCACCGTATAGCTGTTCTCGCCGACATCCGCACTGGTCCGCTGGACGAATATAAGCGCGGCAACGATGGCGATGATCAGCACGACGGCACCGACGAGGGCTTCGACGAGGTTTTGGCGGAAGAGCTGGGTCACGTCGCGGCGTCCTCATCCGGAGACCAACTTTCATAGTCGCCGGTCGTGGTTGGCCGGTCGCTGCCGGTCGTCAGTGTGCCGGGCCGGACATAAGCGAGCGCCGTACCGGTCGGGTTGGCGCGATGGTCACGGATCCAGGGACGCGCGCGCATTTCCGGCGTCGGCGGGTCCGGAAGCGTCCTGTGCAGCCAACCATGCCATTCGGGCGGGACACGGCTCGCCTCGTTTTCGCCAGCGAAAATGACCCAGCGGCGCTCTCGCTGTCCGGCCTTCGCCGGTTTCTTCATATAGACATTGCCCTGATCGTCGCGGCCGACCTCTTCGCCATGGCGCTTCGACCAAAGCCGCGTGCCGATGGTCGGACCGTCCCACCAGGTAAACATCGATTTGAAAATGCCCATGCGGCGGCGGTCCTGGAATAGCGTGAGGGGAAGCGGGAAGGTTCGTCCGCTATCAACGGGTTTTCGGCCTCTCTTGCAAGTGCCGCCTAAGGAAGCTGGTAGCTGACCGGATCGCCGGGGTCCGCCCCGATCCGGGCCGCTTCGCCCGCGTTCAGCTCGAGAACAGCGTCGACGGCGCCGAGCGAGCGATAACTGGTGGTTTCGACGAGAGGGACTGCGTCGGCGGCGATCGATTCGATGCGGCCGTCCTTCACGAAGATCATGTCGAGCGGAATATAGGTGTTTCGCATCCAGAAACTGGCAGGCCGCGGCGGATCGAACGGGAACAGCATTCCGGCGTCCCGCGCCATGTCCTGCCTGTACATCAGACCGCGCGCTTGCTCGGTCGAGCTCAGCGCCAATTCGACGGTGTAGTCGAACGACCCCTGATCGGTTGCGATGCTCAGCGGGATGGTCGAAAGGCCGGAGTCGGCGACCGGCTGGTCCGCAGTCGGCGCGCATGCGGCTGCGACTGCAAAAAGAAGCGCGCCGATCCAGGCGCGCGTTCGAGTCGTCAGGCGGCGTGCTGGCGCGGCATCGCCTCGCTGGACATATCCATTTGCGCGGTCGGGATGTCGGCGTCGCATGGGGCGATCGATACCGCGAGCGGGCCACGGTCGCTAGTCGCAATCGCGGCGAGGACGACGTCGTCCTGCTCGATCGTCTCGAAGTCGCAACGGCGCGCCGTTTCCATATGCAGGAAGATATCGGGTGTGCCGTCCTCCCGCGTCAGGAAACCATAGCCCTTCAGCCGGTCAAACCATTTGACGCGGCAAGGTTCGGGGTCTCCCGCCTCACTCATCAGTTCCTGCGGATCGGTCCGCGTCGTGCGCCGCACTGGCGCGGCATCCGGGTCGGGACCAGTCGCCACGGACAGGTCGAAGGACTTAATCTCGGTCGCCTGGCGTCCGCGCGGCCGTTCCTCCGCAAGACAGGTGCAGACAGCTCCCTCGGGTAGTGTCCGACGGCCGTGCGGCTCGAGGATCGAAAAATGGACGAGGACATCGCCGCCGCCGTCGTCCGGGACGACGAAGCCAAAGCCGCGAACGGCGTCGAACCATTTAATATGTCCGGAAACGACCTCTGGCCCCTTCCGCAGCGTGGCGCTTTCTGCAACCATATCCTCAGCCATCGAACTAGATCCCTCTCATCGCCCTCGCGTATTTCGGTTTCGGTTCCGCAACCATTATAACCCAAATTGGGCATTTTTTGAACCTCACGACTCATGTCATAGGGCAGACGATTGTAGGAGCATGTGATGCAGATCACGGGAGAGACGAAAATCGAAGCTGCGCGCAGGCGGGTCTGGGACGCTCTGATGGACCCGGACGTGCTCGCACGCTGCATCGATGGCGTCGACCGCCTGGAGCGGGACGAGGACGGCAACTTCGATGGCAAGATGAATGCCAAGGTCGGGCCTGTGCGCGCGACGTTCATTGGTAAGGTGTCGATCGTCGAAGCGGACGAGCCCTCGCGCTACGTCCTGAAAGGCGAGGGCAAAGGCGGCGTCGCGGGCTTTGCCAAGGGTGGCGCGGAGATCGACCTTCATGAAGAGGATGATGGCAATACGACGATG
>JBAUIQ010000161.1:0-14758 GCA_049683075.1 Pacificimonas sp. | reverse complement strand
CAGCATGACCGACTATTCGCAGTCGATCCCGGTCGTCGTCGGCGTCACTGCGCTTTTCATTATCGGCGGCCTCGGTTGGGGCGTCCTCCTCGACATGAACGGCGCGCGCCAAGGTCGACGGCTTGGCTTACATAGCCGCTTGATGCTCGTTGGAACGGCAGTCTTGCTCGTAGTCGGGACGCTGGGTGTCGCCATCATGGAGTGGCAGAACCCGGCAACACTCGGAGGCATGTCGTCAGCATGGGAGCGTATCGGTGGCGCGTGGTTCCAGGCCGCAACGCCGCGAACCGCCGGTTTCTCGACCGTCGATATTGGCGGCCTTCAAGATGAAACCTCGCTTTTCATGATGCTACTAATGTTCATAGGCGCGGGCGCCGCCTCGACGGGCGGCGGTATCAAAGTGACCACCGCCGTGGTCATGGTCCTCGCAGCCGTCGCCTTCTACCGCAGGCGCGACGAAATCCACGTCTTCTCGCGCACCCTCGGCTTCAAGACAGTCATGAAAGTCCTCGCCGTCGCGGTCAGCGCCGGGGCTCTTGTGCTCACTGGCACTTTCGCGCTCGCCGCCGTTTCCGAGGCGCCGTTTCTCGACCTCGCGTTCGAGGCGGTCAGCGCGTTCGGGACGGTCGGCCTGTCGCGCGGGGTCACGAGCGACCTCGGTGTCGCGGGACAGACCGTCCTCATCGTCCTGATGTTCAGCGGCCGCGTCCTACCGTTGACGCTTGGCTACTTCCTCCTCGTCACGCGGCGCCGAAAGGTCGACTATCCGCGCGGCGAGATCTTCCTCGGCTAGGTCGTCAGACCTTCTCGCTTTCCCGTAGCATCGACGGACTGGCCGGCTCGTCGAGAAGATTCAGTTTCGCCTCCCGATACCCGAGCTCTGCCGAGCGGCGCAGCGCCACGAAGCTGAGCATCACACCGAAGACCAGCTTCGAGGTGACGTCCGCAATCGTATAGAGTGTCTGACGAAGGACCACGCCGTTTGCCGTCGGCTCCCATGCCGGCATCATGTAGGCGAACGGATAAAGCGTCCACGTGCCGAGGAGGAAGAAGAAGCAGACCTTCAGGCTACGGCGGACCTCGGGCGAAGCCTCACCGACCGGGTTTCGCACGCAATTGGCAAGAACGAAGAGCAGCCAGACGAAGAAAACCGTCGAAATGGCGCCCCAGATCCAGAGCCACTCGCCGCCCTCATAGCCCGGAATGCCGGCGGCGGCGGGCTCATAGAACTGCCCGACATAGCCCGTCAGGATCATCGCGATGCCAAGGAAGGTCAGGAGCGCCCACTTCCGAAACAGCGCCGCGCCGACGAAGCCGCAGACGACCACGAGCTGGGTCATCAACATCGGAACGTCGATGATCCAGTTCATATATCTATAACCGTTGGAGAACACCTCCTGTCCGGTCGCGACGAACAATTGGGTGTCGGGATTGTAGACGAACGCCTCATTCCACAGCATCCAGAGCTGGCCGAGCTCGAGCGCGGCCGAAACCATGACGACGGCGGAGATGATCGAGGACAGGCGGTAGGCGGGCGCGGTCTGGTACGCGCTCATCGCGAAATAGACGAGACCCGCGAGGAACACGGCGACGGAGAAAGCAAAGGCGTGCCTGATCACATCATATTGCCACGCCTCATAGGCGACGAAATTCTCGATGGTCGGCATGTCCCAACTCCCAAGCAAACGCAGGTCCGATAGGCGGGCAAAGCGACAAGGCCCGAAAAGTTCCGTAATTACTTAGGCGCGCATCAAGCTGGAGCGGCTAGCGCTTCCCGATCGCGCTCGGCACGACTTTTCTTTTCGCTGGCCGTCTTGAGCTGTCCACAAGCCGCCATGATGTCCTGACCTCGCGGCGTCCGAACGGGCGCGCTGATGCCCGCGTCGAAGACGATCTTCGAGAAGCTGCGGATGCGGGCGGGGCTCGAACATTCGTAGTCGCTGCCGGGCCAAGGGTTGAACGGGATCAAATTCACCTTCGCAGGCAGCTTGTAGCGACGGATGAGGCTCACGAGTTCATGCGCGTCGTCGTCCGAGTCGTTGACGCCGTCCAGCATGACATATTCGAACGTAATGCGCCGCGCATTGGAGGCACCCGGATATTTCGCACATGCTCCAAGAAGTTCGTCGAGCCCGTATTTACGGTTGAGGGGCACGATCTCGTCACGCACCGTCTTGTTCACGGCATGCAGCGACACGGCGAGATTGACGCCCAGCTCTTCGCCGCAACGGTCCATCATCGGAACGACGCCTGATGTCGATAGGGTGATGCGTCGCTTCGACAAGCCAAGGCCCGTCTCGTCCATAACGATCGTCAGTGCCTGCTTCACATTGTCGAAATTATAGAGCGGCTCACCCATGCCCATCATGACGATGTTGGTTAGCATCCGGGACGCGCCGGTCAGATCCTCACCCGGCTGCGGCCACTCTTCTAGGCTGTCCCGCGCGAGCATGATCTGACCCGCAATCTCGCCCGCCGTCAGGTTTCGGACCAGCCGCATGGTGCCAGTGTGACAGAATGTGCAGTTCAGGGTGCAGCCGACCTGGCTCGAAACGCAGAGGGTGCCCCGGTCCGCGTCCGGGATGAACACCATCTCATATTCGTTGCCGTCATCGGTCTTCAGCAGCCATTTGCGGGTACCGTCAATCGAGACGAGCGCCTCGGTCACTTCGGGACGACTGATGACGAACTCGCGCGCTAAAATTTCCCGGTCTCGCTTGGCGATGTCGGTCATCACGGCGAAGTCAGTCTCACCGCGCAAATAGATCCAGTGCCACAGCTGCTTCGCTCGCAACTTCCCCTTCAGCCCCGCCGCATCGAGCGCGTCCCGCATTTCGACCTTCGTCAGGCCGACAAGGTCGATTCGCCCATCGGCACGCGGTAGCTTTGCGCGCGGCACGGGCACGGGGCTGTTGGAACCCGGGATGGTCATGGCAGCTGTGGGCATCAAAGGCACTTAAGAGTTTTCGCCCGGATTGCGAATAAGCGGGTCTTCTCGCTTCCGCGATAGGAATGTGATTCTACAAAACAAACTTCGACAGATCCTGGTCCTTCACGATCTCGGCCAACTGCTTGTCGACATAGTTCGCATCGATTTCGATCCGCGCGCCGCCTGCCTCACTTGCGGAAAAACTGATTTCCTCGACCAGCTTCTCGAGGACCGTCTGCAATCGCCGGGCCCCGATATTCTCAACGCCCGCATTCACGTCCGCTGCCAGCTTAGCAATGCGGTCGATGGCATCTTCCGTGAAAACGAGATCGACGCCCTCGGTACCGATCAGCGCTTTGTACTGAGTAATGAGGCTTGCCTCGGTGTCCTTGAGGATGTGGCGGAAATCGTCTTCCGTCAGCCCTTTCAATTCGACGCGAATGGGAAGGCGACCCTGGAGTTCGGGCAGAAGGTCCGACGGTTTCGCGACGTGGAATGCGCCCGATGCGATGAAGAGGATATGGTCCGTCTTCACTGGCCCGTGCTTCGTCGACACGGTCGTTCCCTCGATCAGCGGTAAGAGGTCACGCTGCACGCCCTCGCGGCTGACCGAACCGCCGCGAACATCACTAACCGCGATCTTGTCGATCTCGTCGAGGAACACGATGCCGTTTTGCTCGGCCGCCTCGATGGCTTCGCGCGCGATTTCATCGTCGTCGAGCCGCTTGTCGGACTCTTCGGCCAGCAGCGCTTCGAACGCCTGCGGCACCTTCAGCTTCCGACGCTTCTGCTGCTTTCCCATCTTGCCGAACATATTGCCAAGATCGA
Source organism: Pacificimonas sp. (assembly GCA_049683075.1). Lineage (GTDB taxonomy): Bacteria > Pseudomonadota > Alphaproteobacteria > Sphingomonadales > Sphingomonadaceae > Pacificimonas. Next base: position 11,001 of record JBAUIQ010000161.1, on the reverse strand, counting down.
GCGTCGCGATCTGGCCCTGCATGCCGGGAAGCTCGAACGGCATTTGCGGCGCGGCGTCGATTTCGATTTCGATCTGCCGCTCGTTGAAGTCGCCATTGGCGAGCTTCTCGCGCATCCGCTCCCGCGTGGTCGATGACGCATCTTTCCCAGCCAGCGCATCGATAAGGCGGTTTTCCGCGTCGGTCTCCGCATCGGCCTTCACCGCCGCGCGCCGCTGTTCGCGGATCAGGCGGATCGCCTCTTCGACAAGGTCCCGGACGATCTGCTCGACATCGCGGCCGACATAGCCGACCTCGGTAAACTTGGTCGCCTCGATCTTGATAAACGGTGCCTCGGCCAGCTTCGCCAGCCGCCGGGAGATCTCCGTCTTGCCGCACCCGGTGGGCCCGATCATCAGGATATTCTTAGGATTGACCTCTTCACGCAGCTTCTCGTCAAGCTGCTGGCGGCGCCAACGATTGCGGAGCGCCACGGCGACCGCCCGCTTCGCGTCGTTCTGACCGATGATGTACCGGTCGAGTTCGGCGACGACCGCGCGCGGCGTCAGACCTTCGATGGTGCGTTCGGGCACGACGGGCGTATCGGTCATGCCGCACCTCCTTCGATGGTTTCGATCGTGAGGTTCTCGTTCGTGTAAACGCAGATCTCCGCCGCCACGGCCATGGCGCGCCGGGCGACCTCCTCGGCATCGAGTTCTGTCGAGTCCATCAGCGCGCGCGCTGCAGAGAGCGCGTAATTGCCACCGGAGCCAATCGCGGTGACGTTGTGCGTCGGTTCCAAGACGTCGCCCGTGCCGGTGAGGACCAGCGTCTGGTCCTTGTCCGCGACGATCATCATCGCCTCCAGCTGACGGAGGTACTTGTCCGTGCGCCAGTCCTTGGCGAGTTCGACCGCCGCGCGCTTCAACTGGCCGGGAAACTGCTCCAACTTCGCCTCGAGGCGTTCGAGAAGGGTGAAGGCGTCGGCCGTCGCTCCGGCAAATCCGCCGATCACGTCGCCGTCTTTCCCGATACGACGCACCTTCTGCGCATTGCCCTTCATCACCGTCTGACCGAGCGACACCTGGCCATCGCCTGCGACGACGACCGTCCCGCCGCGCCTGACGGCACAGATGGTCGTGCCGTGCATGGATTGAATTTCGGACATGAAACCTCGAAGGATGTAGGGGAATGAAGGCGCGATATAGGGGGCGGCGAGGCCGCTTCAATCGCGCCGCAGTGGAGGGCATATGCGGTACGGACTGATGCTGATCGGGGTCTTGGCACTGGCGGCGTGCGACACGGCGGACCTGACCGTCGCGGAAGGAATGGGTCCGAACCCGAAGCTGCCGGAACCATCGAACGGCCTGTTGCCGCGCGTCCAGATCGCCGACCCCTCGCCTTGGATGGACGGTGAGATGCCGACACCCGCGCCCGGACTGGCCGTCACCGAATATGCGGGCGCGCTCGACCATCCGCGCTGGCTGTACCGGACGCCCGGCGGTGACATTCTCGTCGCGGAGACCAACAAACCGCCGGCGCCCGAGAATGATGGCCTGATGGCCCGCATCGAGAAGATGGTGATGTCGAGTGCGGGCGCGGGCGCGCCGACGGCGAACCGCATCACACTCCTCCGCGACGTCGACGGTGATGGCGCGGTCGACGAGCGGCATGCGCTTCTGACGAGCGGCCTCGCCTCCCCGTTCGGCATGGCGGTCGCGGACGGACATCTTTACGTCGCAAATTACGCCGATGTGCGCCGTTGGCCGTGGGATGGCGAGACCACCGCGCTGACAGGCGACGGCGAGGTCGTCATGCGACTCCCCACCAAGGGGGAGAAGGCGGGCCACTGGACCCGAAACCTCATCCTGTCTCCGGACGGTACAAAACTCTACGTCGCGGTCGGCAGCGTCTCGAACGTCGCCGAGTCCGGTATGGAGGTCGAAGAAGGCCGCGCGGCGATCCACGAACTCGACCTTTCGACCGGCACTTCGCGTGTCTTCGCAACCGGCCTTCGCAATCCCGTCGGGATGGCTTTCAACCCGGCATCGGACATGCTGTGGACCGCCGTCAATGAGCGCGACATGCTCGGCGGCGATCTCGTCCCCGACTATATGACAAGCGTCGAGGACGGCGGCTTCTATGGCTGGCCCTACAGCTATTTCGGGCAGATCGTCGATGAACGACCCGAACCGCAACGACCCGATCTCGTCGCCGAAGCCATCAAGCCAGACTATGCGCTCGGCCCGCACACGGCGAGCCTCGGCCTTGCCTTCACGCCTGCGGGCGGCGGCGCGGTAATCGGTCAGCACGGTTCGTGGAACCGCAAGCCGCCGTCCGGCTACAAGGTCATCTACGTGCCGTTCGACGGGGCGACGCCATCTGGTCCAGCGGAGGACATCCTTACCGGATTTCTTGTTGGCGACGAAGCAAAGGGCAGGCCGGTCGGCGTCGAATTCGACCGGACCGGTGCGCTGCTCGTGGCGGACGATGTCGGCAACAAGATCTGGCGGGTCGCGCCCGTCGGTCGCTGATCAGACAATTGGTCGCAGGCCCGTTTTCCTACGCCGGCCGTTGGCGAGGGAGAACAAACTGAAAAGAGAGACGACCATGCGACACATTTTGATTGCGACGACGGCTGCAGCGACCATGGCTTTGACGGCATGCGGCGAACCCGCGGACACCGTGGACTCCGATGAGATCGACAATGCCGCGGAAATGGAAATGGACGGCATGGAAGACGACACGACCGAAGTCGTCGGCCTCTCCGACGCGGCAGAAGCGGGCGGCGACGTAACCGTGTCGATCCAGAACATCCAGCCGGGGCCGGGGATGCTTCTCGTCGCCCTGCAGACGGAAGATGAGTTTGCGCAGGCTGCAGGCAGCATGACGCAGATGATCGAAGCCGACGCCGTTGCCACGACCGTGACGTTCGAGAACGTCCCGCCGGGCGAGTACGCCGCCGCGGTCGTCCATGATACGAACGAAAATGGCCAGATCGACATGGGCGCAACAGGCCCGACCGAGGGCTGGGGCTTCAGCGGCGATGCGCAGCAGGGTGCACCGGAATTCGCCCCGGCGGCCGTTGATGTGCGCACCGTCGGCGGCAGCGCGATCGTCGATCTAACCTACCCCGGCTGATCCGCCTCTCCAAAGCTAGTGCTGACAATTGCCTCCCCGCGCGCCATATTTGACGCGTGGGGAGAATTGTTATGCAACTCATTTTGACGGCTTCGGTGCTGGCACTGACCGCACCGGCAACTGCGAAGACCATTCACGTCGCACCGTCGGCCGACGATCAGGAGGCGATCCAAATCGCGCTGATCGAGGCCGAGCCCGGCGATGTCGTCCACCTCTCCTCCGGCACCTACACGCTCTCCGACGGACTTTCACTCGACGTCGACAATGTCGTCGTGCGCGGCGACGGCCCTGACGAAACTGTCCTCACATTCAAGGATCAGGAGGGCGCGGGCGAGGGCCTGCTCGTCACGTCTGATCGGGTGCTATTGACCGGCTTCGCCATCGAGGACACGCGTGGCGATGGCATCAAGGCGAAGGGTGTCGACCGCATCACCTTCGACAATCTGCGCGCGGAATGGACCAACGGCCCCGATCCGGACAACGGTGCCTATGGCTTCTACCCGGTCGAATCGACGAACGTCCTCATCCAGGATTCCGAAGTCATCGCCTGCTCCGATGCGGGCGTCTATGTCGGCCAGTCAGACAATATCGTCGTGCGCCGCAACAATGTGCACCACAATGTCGCCGGCATCGAGATCGAGAACTCCACCAATGCCGACGTTTACGACAATGTCGCCTGGGCCAATACCGGCGGCGTCCTCGTCTTCGACCTGCCTGACCTCCCCAAGATGGGCGGTCATTCGACGCGCATTTTCGACAATGTGATCGTCAACAACAACACGCCGAACTTCGCCTCGATCGGCAACATCGTACAGGAGCTGCCCGCAGGCACCGGCGTCATCGTGATGGCGAACCGCAACGTCCATGTCTTCGACAATATCTTCGATGGCAATGACGGTACGCAGGTGATGGTCATCGCCTACACGCGGGAATTCACCGACCCCGATTATAATCCCCTGCCGCGCGACATCGTCGTTCGCGACAACAGCTTCGGACGCGGCGGCACGGCCCCGACCTTCGAAGGCGGCGCGGAACTTGCCGCTGCGCTTGGCGGCGCACTGCCCCCCGTGATGTGGGACGGCGCAGAAAGCTTCAAACGTGGCGATACCACGATCTCCGATCCACTCACCATGTCGTTCGACGTGCCCGCCGTCACGCTCGGCCTGACGACCGCCGGTCAAAGCCGGCTGACCGGCGAAATCGGCATGGTCGAGACGGCGGGCGGTCCGGCCATTACCGAGCCCGCGCCCGTGGTCCTGCCCGCCGATCAGCCAGGCCTCGGCGATACAGCCATAGCGATGGCGAGCGGACAGTAATCCGCAATGGCCGTCCGGCTGCCTTCGATCACGGTCGCGGTACTGACGAGTTTCACGCTATCGGCCGCCCCCGCGCCGTCCGTTGATGACGACGCGCTTCTCGCCGACAGTCCAGCGAAAGATTTCGCTGCCTATGGCCTGTTTCTCGACCAGCAAATGTCGAAGCCCGCACCTCGCGTCGTCAAATACGGCCTCAACAGCGCGCTCTTTTCCGACCATGCCGATAAGGCGCGCTATATCTACGTGCCGGACGGCAAAACCCTGGAATATGACGGCGACGGCCTGCTGAAATTCCCGGTCGGCAGCGCGATGGTGAAGCATTTCGGCTTCACGCGCGCCGACGGCTCTCTCGACCTCATCGAAACGCGCCTGCTCGTTCACCGCGCAGACGGCTGGAAGGCGTGGCCCTATGTCTGGGACGCCGACGACAGAGCGGCGACATTGAAGAAGGCGGGGGCGAAGGTGGATGTCGACGGCCGCGACGAGGCCGGGCTGCCCCTCGCGCTCGGTTGGCGCGTCCCGAACGTCAATCAGTGCAAGGGCTGTCACGCCGACGATGGCGAGTTGATGCCCATCGGGCCCAAGGCCCGCAACCTGAACGGTATGTTCGAAGGCGAGAACAATCTCGCGCGGCTGACACGTCTGGGCTTGCTCTCCGGAATCCCTAGGACCCCCGCGCACAACGACATCGCCGCCATGCCGAACTGGCAGGACGAGAGCGTCGATATCGACCGCCGCGCCCGCGCCTATCTCGACATCAATTGCGGCCATTGCCACAATCCCGGCGGCCCGGCCTCGAACAGCGGCCTCAACCTTACCTGGAACACCCCCGTCGGCGCGCAGCTCGGCATCAACAAGGGCCCGGTGGCCGCCGGTCGCGGCTCGGGTGGCCGCATGGTCGGCATCGCGCCGGGAGACCCGGACGCGTCGATTCTCCTCTACCGCATGGACTCGACCGAACCGGGCGTCATGATGCCCGAACTCGCCAGAACGCAGCGCCACGGCGACGCCGTCGACCTCGTCCGCGAATGGATATCGGAGATGACGCCATGAATGCCGAAACCAAGCATGCTCGCGAAGAGTCAGCCGCCGAGCGCATGGCCCGCATGCCAAAGGTCACCTCTGGCGAGGACTATGTCGAGAGTTTGCGGGGCCGCAACCTGACGGTCTGGCTGTTCGGGGAACGGGTACCGGAGCCGGTGGACAATCCGATGATCCGCCCGTCGATCAACGCGCTGAAGGCGACTTACGATCTGGCGGCCGAGGATGCGGAGCTGGCGACCGAATGGTCGGAGATCGCCGGGGCACAGATAAACCGCTTCCTTCATATTCCGACCGCGCCGGAACAGTTGGTCAAGAAAAACCGGATGCAGCGCCGGCTTGGCCAGATCACGGGCACGTGTTTCCAGCGCTGTGCCGGACTCGATACGGTCTCCGTTCTGCACTCGATCACCTATGACATCGATCAGAAGCACGGCACCGAATATCACAAGCGCTTCCTCGCCTTCCTGAAACAGGCGCAGGCGAACAACATCATCATCGGCGCCGGGATGACCGACCCGAAGGGCGACCGGTCGAAGCGCCCGCACGAGCAGGCCGATCCCGACATGTTCATGCATGTGACGCGCCGCACCGAGCGCGGCCTCTATGTCACCGGCGCCAAGGCACACATGACCGGCGGGCTGAACTCGCACTGGATCGCGGTGATGCCGACCATGAACCTTGGGCCGGAGGACAAGGACTATGCCGTCGTCGGGCTTGTGCCGGTCGACGCCGACGGCATCAGCTTCATCTACGGCCGCCAGTCCTGCGACCTGCGCGCCTTCGAGGATGGCGACATTGACAAGGGCAATGCGAAATATGGCGGGCAGGAGACGCTGACCGTTTTCGAGGATGTCTTCATCCCGTGGGACCATGTCCTGATGGACGGGGAATATGAGTTCGCGCAGGAAATGGTCGCGCGCTTCACCGCCTATCACCGTGCCTCCTATGTCTGCAAAACCGGCCTTGGTGACGTCATGGTGGGCGCCGCTGCCGCCATCGCCGAGATGAACGGCGCGGAGAAAGCCAGCCACATCAAGGACAAGCTTGTCGAGATGGTCCATCTCAACGAGACGATCTTCTCATCGGGCATCGCGTCCAGCCACGAAGCCAAACCGCTCGCATCGGGCGCGGTGATGAACGATGCGATGCTGTCGAATGTCTGCAAGCACAATGTGACTCGCTTCCCCTACGAACTCAGCCGCCTGGCGCAGGACATCGCGGGCGGCATCGTCGTCACCATGCCGTCCGAACAGGATTTCGAGCATGAAATCGCGGGGCCGATCCTGAAGAAATATCTGAAGGGCAAGGACGACATCCCCGTCGAACATCGCCAGCGCATGTTGCGACTGATCGAGAACATGACGCTCGGCCGCAATGCCGTCGGCTATCTGACGGAAAGCCTCCACGGCGCGGGCTCACCGCAAGCCCAGCGCATCCAGATCGCGCGGCAGATGGACGTCGACACGAAGAAGGGGCTTGCGAAGGACTTGGCGGGGATCGTCGAGGACTAGCCAAAGCTGGAAGTTCTTAGGGAGCTGCGGTTGGCAGATCGGCAAATACAGGCGCTCCCGGACCCATCGGGATGTCGATGGCGACCCAGGCGAAGATCAAGGCAACGCCACCGATCAGGAGCCATAGCGAATAGGGGATCATCGTCGCCATCAGGCTGCCGATGCCGAAATCGGGCGTCCATCGCTGGCAGAAGATCAGGATCAGCGGGAAGTACACCATCAGCGGCGTGATGATGTTCGTGGCGCTGTCGCCGACGCGATAGGCTGCCGTCGTCGTCTCGGCGCTAATGCCGAGGAGCATCAACATCGGTACAAGTACTGGCGCAAGAAGTGCCCATTTGGCACTTGCGGATCCGACGAAGAGATTGAGCAGGCCCGTAAAAAGGACGATGACCGCCAACAAAACGGGGGCAGGCAAGGCCATGCCGCGAAGGAAATCGGCGCCATGCACGGCAATAATGAGGCCCAGATTGGACCAGGCGAACATCGCCACGAAATGTGCCGCGGCGAATGCCAGCACGAGATAATAGGCGAGGTCGCCCATCGATTCCGACATCATCTTCACGATGTCGCGATGGTCCTTCACCGTGCCTGCGACGCGGCCATAAGCCCAGCCGCACGCAAGAAAGAGGATGAAGAAGCCGGCGACCAGCGAGCGATAGAAAGGCGTCAGCCGCGCTTCGGGCGTTGCGGTCTCGTCGATGAGCGGCGTGCCGGGGCCGAAAGTGAAGGCGAGCCACAGGGCCACGACGCCGAGAAGGGCGAGGCCCGCAAACTTGAGACCCTTCACCTGATCATCAGTCAGCGGGCCGGACTCGTCTTCAAGCGGCGCGTCTGGTGTCTCTCCCGCAGCCACCGCCGTTGCCGCGCTTGGCGACCACGGGCCGAGCCGCGGCTCGATGATCTTATCGGTTACGAACCAGATCACCGGCAGGAACACGAAGGTCATGGCGAAGATGAAATACCAATTGCCCGCAATATTGGCCTGCCAGCCCGCAAAAACCGTCTCGACGGCCGCCTCGGTGATCCCGAAGAGCAGCGCGTCGAGCTGCCCCGGCACGAGGTTCGCGGAAAACCCGCCCGAGACGCCCGCAAACGCTGCGGCGATGCCCGCGACGGGATGCCGTCCCGCGGCGGCGAAAACGACGCCTGCCAGCGGAATGAGGACGACATAGGCGGCGTCGGCGGCAAGGTTGCCGACCATGGCGGTCAGGGCGACGATGGGGGTCAGCAGGAATTTCGGCGCGTCCGCGACCGCAGCGCGCATGGCGGTCCCGAAGAGACCCGACCGTTCCGCGACGCCCGCCCCCAGCATGACGACAAGCACGTAACCAAGGGGGTGGAAGTGTGTGAAGGTCGTCGGCATGTCGACCCAGAGCCGCTGGATGTTTTCTGCCGACAAAAGGCTAGCTGCCTCAAGCCTGAGCGGCGCGCCGGTCGCCTCGTCGATAACGGTCGGATGCAGGGCAGAAGCGCCTGCCCAGGCGGCAATGACGCTGATTACGATCAGCGCCGCAATCAGGTAGAAAAAGATAAAGACTGGATCCGGTAGCCGGTTCCCGGTTCGCTCCACCCAGGCGAGAAAGCCTTTTCGCTCAGCCGTCATCTCGGTCATTTCGCCCCGTCGTGTATCTGGTGTCACCGGTTACCAACGGTGGCGCGTCCGGGCTGCGCTGTAAAGCGCTCTAGTCGCTTGCGATCAGGTAAAACTCGGTTTGCCGTTCGTCGAGCCAGTCAACGCGCTCGCCATCGAAGATCGCGTCCTGTTCCAAACGAAAGGGCACGCGCTGCCCGCCCCATTCGGGCACTACACTTGTCGTCGCCAGCTCGATCGACCAGCCCGTCATCGGGCGCAGGCGATAGTCGCCCGCCGGCGTCGGCTCCTGATTGTCCCAAAAGCCAATGGCGGGCCCCGCACCATGGCCATGATAGCCGAGCGGGTGCGAATAAATGCTGGCGTCCAGCCCGACCGCAGACGTCTTCATACGCGTCGCCGCCAGAATATCGTTTCCGCTCAGGCCGTTGCGGAAGGATGACGTCAAGGCGTCCTGCGTGGCGTTCGCCGCCGCCAGACCGGCCTTCAGCCCGGTGGGCGCCTCCGCTTCGCCTGGTTTCAGGACGTAGCCCAACTGCTGCGTATCCGTGTTGAGACCAAGATAGGTGATGCCGAAATCGGTCCAGATCAGGTCTCCCGGCTGGATGACCGTGTCGTTCGACAACTGATCCTTGGTCCCTTCACGCCAGATGCCGACAGACGGGTGGAACCAGACAGTCATCTTCAGCTCGGCGACGCGCTCGCGCAGCCACCAGCGCACGTCGTTCGCTGTCGTCTCACCTGGCGTGATAACGTCATCGGAGAACGCATCAGCGATGAGGCCGTGGGCGATCGCCACGATGTCATCATATGCTGCGATTTCCGCAGGCGTCCGCGTCTCCAGCCAACCTATGGCCAGTTCGGGTACCGCGACCACCCGTTCGCGATACGTTTCGGGCAATGCCGACATCAGCTCCTCGTGCTGCGAGTGCGTCAACCCGTCCGCGAGAGCGGTCTGCGCCGACACATTGACCGCGATGCGCTCCGGATCGCGCGCGGCGACGATCTCCGCCAGCCGCGCCCATTGATCGGGCTCGTCTTCTGGCACCCAGGCAGGCTCGAAAAGACCCGCAAGACCATATCGACTGACAGTCATTCGCTCGACCATCTCGCCATCATCGGCAAAAACGAGGATCGTTCGCCTCCGTGCATGGAAGTTTTTTGCATCCAGCATCGTCTCGACGACCGGATCCTCGGCATATTCGCGCGCGATCAGGATCCACATGTCGACATCGTTCTCGCGCATCAGTGCCGGAACGACGGTTTCCAGACGCTCCGCCAGCCAGCGGTCTTCCAGTTCGGCACGCTCTTTAAGCGGCAGGATGTCCGGCAAATCGGCCGCCAACGCAGGCGCGGCGACGGTCAAGGCGGCCGTGATCATCAGTCTCTTAAGCATGCCAAAACCCCTAAACGTACTTCGCAACCAACGTTCGCACATCGACTCGCGCCTTCAGGCGCGCGGCGAGAAGCGCCGTGCCGCTGATTTTCCGTTGCGTGAACAGCGTGTCGATCGGCGGAATGTGCCAGGCCTCCCGGTCGCGGCCGATGGCCATGCCCTCTTCGCGCAGCGTTGCCACGAACGCGCGGTCGCCGAAATCGAATGGACCATCCTTTTCGAATTCACCGATGACGATGTCGATCATGCGACCGATCAGCGGGCCGTGCCTGTCGACCGAGCGCTGGTTCATAAAACCTGCCTCCAGTGCCGCTGCCTTCACGCCCTCTCGGTCGCCATCGAACAGCGCGGCGACGACTTTTCGATAAGCATCGGCGGTGGCGGGCGCGACGGCCCGCGACGCGCCGAAGTCCAGGAGGACGAGCTTGCCCGTTGCCTGCTGCCAACGGTAATTGGCGAAATTCGGGTCGGTCTGCATATGACCGAAGACGAACAACTCGCGCAGCACAAGGTCGATCAATGACGCCATGACAGCATCGCGGTTGTGTTGATTATCGTTCTCGAGCGTTTCGATGGCGACCCCCTCGGCGAAGGTCATCGCGAGAATGTTGCGGGACGAGAACTCGGGCAGCGGTTCCGGAACGACATAGCGATCGTCGTCCGCCAGCAGCCCATGGAAGCGCGCCAGCTCGCCCGCCTCGCGTTCGTAATCCGCTTCCTCGTGCAGCTGACGCTTCGCCTCCTCGAGCAGCGGGCCAAGGTCGAGTTCCTTCGGCAACGCCCCCGAAACGCGCAGCAGCGTCGCGACATTGTCGATGTCGGAGTCGATTGATTTCGCCACGCCTGGATACTGAACCTTCACGGCGACTTCTCGCCCATCTGGCAGCACGCCTTTGTGCACCTGTCCAATACTGGCCGCAGCAATCGGGCGCGGGGTGAAACTCTTGAAGCGTTGCCGCCAGTCCCGGCCCCATTCGGCGATCAGGATCTTGTTCAGCTGCGTCGGCGGCATGTGCCGCGC
>JBAUIQ010000160.1:0-2462 GCA_049683075.1 Pacificimonas sp. | reverse complement strand
AACGATGCCTGCGCCGTCGCAGACCGGACAGCTGTGCGTGGAGGCTTCCAGAACGCCCGTTCTCAGGCGCTGGCGGCTCATCTCCATCAGCCCGAATTGCGAAATACGGCCGACCTGGATCCGCGCGCGATCGTCTTTCAGCGCGTCCTTGAGCGCTTTCTCGACCTTCCGGACATTGCCGTTGTGGTCCATGTCGATGAAGTCGATAACGACGAGCCCCGCCATGTCGCGCAGCTTCAATTGGCGCGCCACTTCTCGGGCCGCCTCGACGTTGGTCTTGAGCGCGGTTTCCTCGATATTGTGCTCGCGCGTCGACTTGCCCGAGTTGATGTCGATCGAAACGAGAGCTTCGGTCGGGTTGATGACGATGTAGCCGCCCGATTTCAGTTGCACGACCGGCTGGTACATCTCCGCCAGCTGCTCTTCGACGCGGTAGCGCTGATAGATCGGTACCGGATCGTCGTAGAGCTTCACCTTTTTCGCATGGCTGGGCATCAGCAGCTTCATGAAGCCCTTCGCGTCTTTGTGGCTCGCCTCGCCATCGACCAGGACCTCGTCGATCTCGCGGGTGTAAAGGTCGCGGATGGCACGCTTAATGAGGTCGGAGTCCTCATGAATGAGGGCAGGGGCGGCGCTTTCCAGAGTTTTCTTGCGAATGCCGTCCCAGAGGCGCGAGAGATAGTCGAAGTCTCGCTTGATCTCGGTCTTCGTGCGGCTTGCACCTGCTGTCCGGACGATCACGCCCATGCCCGGCGGCAGGTCGAGCTCGTCGACGATGCCCTTCAGACGCTTCCTGTCGGAGGCCTGCGCGATTTTCCGACTGATGCCGCCGCCGTGCGACGTGTTCGGCATCAGGACCGAGTAACGTCCCGCGAGCGACAGATAGGTCGTCATTGCGGCGCCCTTGTTGCCGCGCTCCTCCTTGACGACTTGGACCAACAGCACCTGACGGCGCTTGATGACTTCCTGGATCTTGTACCGCTTGCGGAGATTCTGGCGCTTTTTCCTCAGCGCGTCCGACTTGGCATTGTCGACATGGTCGTCGTCGCCGCCCGCTTCGTGGTGGCCATCATCGTCATGCTCGTCGTCTTCGTCGCCAACGCTGCCCTCATGCGGCGGCTCCTCGTCGAGATCGTCGGCATGTTCTTCGGCCGCCGCGCGCTCTTCGGCGAGCAGCGCTTCGCGATCCGCCTTCGGGATTTGGTAATAGTCGGGATGGATCTCGGAAAAGGCGAGGAAGCCATGGCGATTGCCACCATAATCGATGAACGCCGCCTGCAGCGACGGTTCGACCCTCGTTACCTTCGCCAGATAGATATTGCCTTTGATCTGCGCCCTTTGCGCGGATTCAAAGTCGAACTCCTCAATCCGTGTTCCCTTTGCGACCGCGACCCGAGTTTCCTCTGGGTGGCGCGCGTCGATTAACATGCGCGTTGCCATTATGATGTCTCCGTGGCCCTGTCGGCCCGCAACCTCTGACGTTGCGGGGACGGGCATAGAAAATAGGCGCGCCGGGTGGCCCGGCGCGTCCTTGGGTTGAAATGATGTCAGTATGTACGAATGCCGGCGGCTGCGGCGCGCACGTCGCGATGCCGGTTGCCCGGCCCTTCGCGTCGATGTGCTGCGTCGTCATGCCGCCTGCAAAAACCTTCAAGTTCAGCGTCCGCCAAAAGCGGCCGCCTCGACGTCGCGCATCACCTCTAAGAAAGCGATGGCGGAAATCGAAATGGGGAGGACAATCCTCACCGTGACGAGAGCGCTAGCATCAAAGCGTTGCCCGAACAACACATGAACCGTCGGTGAAGATGTCGCCGTCTTGCGCCGCTAGAGGTGCCGCCTTAGGATTCGACGCTAACTCGGCTCGGGCAAAAGAATTCTTTGGCGCAGCCGGGAACTGATTTGACGACGGGCAGGGCGGTATCATGGGCATGGGCGACGGTAGAGGAAGAGCGCTGGTTGCGGCGCTGTCGCTTTTCATCCTCACCGCCTCCGCCTGGCCAGCGTTCGCCGCGACCCTCACGACTGTGACGGTCACGCAGGTCGGCAGCGGATCTCGCATCACCCTGGGTTTCGACGCTCCCTTCGAGGCGCCGGAGCGGTTCGCGCTTGCGGCCCCCGAGCGACTTGTTTTCGACCTGCCCGCCGGACGAGCGGAAAACCGTACTTATGAGGGCGCAGGTCTCGTGTCGTCGGTCCGCACGGCGCAGTTCGATAATCACACCGCACGTGTCGTCCTTGACCTGACTGGTCCCGCAATACTGGCGGGTTCGTCGGCCGACGGTCGGTCGATGACAGTCGATATTGCCAGCGCCAATACCACGGAATTCGCGAAACTCGTGACTTCGGGGCGCCAAGAACTGGTGGGGACCGTCGTATCGGCTCCAGCCCCGGCTCCCGTCGAGGTGGCCAAGCCGCGCTTCGTGCCGCCGCCACGGCCCGTGCCTGCTCCGGCAGCTGTAGAG
>JBAUIQ010000159.1:0-6772 GCA_049683075.1 Pacificimonas sp. | reverse complement strand
CCGTTGTATGGTCGCGACCGCCAAAGCGACGACCGATGTCGGGATAGCTGCGTGGGGTCAGGCGCTTGGCGAGATACATGGCGATCTGGCGCGGACGCGCGATGTCGCGGGACCTCCGCGCGGACATCATGTCGGCATGGCGGATCTGGTAGAAGTCCGCCGTCATCCGCTGGATCGCCTCTACCGACACCCGGCGGGTGTGCGCGCGAAGGACCGCCGCCAGCACGTCACGGGCAATGTCGATGGTCAGCGGCATTCGGCGCGTCACCGCGAAGGCCACGACACGGTTCAGCGCGCCCTCCAGCTCGCGAACATTGGACGTCACCTTGCGCGCCAGGAAATCGACCACGTCGTCGGGGACGAGGCGCTGTTCTTCGGGGGCGCGCTGGGCGAGCTTGCCGATCAGGATATTGAGACGCAGTTCGTAGTCCGCCACATTGATGTCTGCGACGAGACCACCCGCGAGCCGCGACCGAACGCGGCCTTCAATGCCCTCGAGGTCCTGCGGGTGGCGGTCGGCGCTGATCACCAACCGCGCTCCGGAGCCGACCACCTCGTTCATGGTGTGGAAAAGCTCTTCCTGCGTCGAATTCTTGCCGCCGATGAACTGGACATCATCGACCATCAGAAGATCGACGCCACGCAGGCGATCCTTGAACTCATGCGTGGTGTTCGAGCGCATCGCGCTGACGAACTCGTACATGAACTTTTCGGCGCTGAGATAGGCGATGCGCGCGCCCGGATCGCGGCGACGAATCTCCCAGCCGATCGCGTGCATAAGGTGGGTTTTCCCAACGCCGGTGATGCCATGCAGGAAAAGGGGATTAAAGCCGGGGTCGGTCGCGCCAGCCATCATCTGCGCCGCGTGCCACGCCAGTTCATTCGCTTTTCCGACCACGTAGGTGTCGAGTGTCAGGCGCGGGTTCAGGCTCACCGGGAGCGGGGTCTCGGCGGTCGAAGGCGGCGCGTCCGGTGCCGCGACGGGGGATACCGTAACGGCTTTAACGCCGGTTCCGGTTTCCGTCGCGACGGCAATGATGCGTACGTCGCGCACGGGGCTGCTGCCGCGAGCAAAGAGCAGGGCCAATTGCGGGGCATATTCGCGGCGGACCCAGTCGGCGATATACGCACCGGGAAGAGACAGGAGCGCGACGTCGCCATCGAGTCCCAGAAACCGCATCGGTTTCAACCAGCTGTTATAGGTCTTTGCGGGAACGGTTGCGGCGAGCGTCGTCATGACCTCGGCAAAGCGTGTTACCGGGTCGAACGTAGCTTCTGTCGGCGTAGGCGGCGTCGATTTAGGCTGATGCCCGGCAGTGCCATCGAAAGGTGAAGCCCACTCCCCGTCCACGCGCTAAACCTCCCTTTCACGACCGCCAAAAGGCTTCCAATCCCGTCCCTGGAGTTACTCAGGGCGACCATCCCGCTCGAAGAGCATCGCGTGATAATCCCGCGAATTCACTTCGTCCTTTCATGCAAGAAAATGCTTCATTTGAAGATTACGCCTAAAACAACGACAGTCGGTACAGGCCCGAATGACACCGTTTCAATTGCGCACAACTTCCCTAGCATCGGAATCGGTATGAAATCCGACGGGAAATCTTCCCAAAACAAAATAATGAGGCCGGAATGACTGTCCAATGCCCCTCTTGCGTGCCCACTTTGTACGCAGGAACGACCTGCTCAATCAAGCCGAATGGCGGTCATATTTTCGAAATAATCCGATTGACACGAACCGTCCGCGATTCGCGTATCCAGTGCTGCGACGAACGGTTTATCGTGTCATTTTGGGACCGAAATCCCAACTTGTGTGAATATCGAAACGAAATCCGAACTTTGCGGAAATGTCCTCATCCGTTGTGTTCGAGTCGCAAAAAAAGGCCCGCCGAACATTCGTCCGGCAGGCCCTGTATCGTTCCGACAATGGTCGCGAAGCTAACCGAGCGCGGCGACACGCGCGCTGAGGCGGCTGATCTTCCGTGCCACCATATTCTTGTGGAAGATGCCCTTGGCCACACCGCGTTGCATCTGCGGCTGCGCATCCTTCAGCGCGGCACGTGCCGCATCCTGATCGCCTGCTTCAAGGGCCGACTCGACCTTCTTGATGTGCGTGCGGATGCTGTTCCGACGCGCACCGTTGATTTCGGCGCGACGGTCGTTGCGGCGGATACGCTTACGCGCCTGGGGAGTGTTGGCCATTTTATTCCTGTATCGCTGGATCGTTGAAAACGCGTGCCAGGCCTTCGCCATAGCGTTGCGGGCGACCGGAATCGTCCCGCCACCAGATGGCTGCGCAGATAAGCGCGCCACTGCGCGGGGTCAAGACTAGCGCTGGCAATTCGGACAGTAAAAGCTCGACCGTCCCGACTGGACGATCCGCTTCACCACCCCCGCACAATCAACGCATGGTTCGCCCTCGCGGCCATAGACGCGAAAATCATGTTGGAAATAGCCGAGCTCGCCGGACGGCTGTGCATAATCCCGGAGAGAAGAGCCACCCGCCGCGATAGCCCGTTCGAGCACCGGTGGAATGGCCCGCGCAAGGCGCTCCGTCTCTCTCCCGGTAAGTCGTCTTCCTTTCCGCGTCGGTCGAACGCCGGCATCGAAGAGCGCTTCGCAGACGTAAATGTTGCCGAGGCCAGCGACGCGCTTACCGTCGAGCAGCAGCGACTTGATTGGCGATCCGGATGTCTTCGTGACACTGCGCAAGTGTGTCGCCGTGAAATCCGGACCCAGAGGTTCGGGACCCAGCGCCGCCATCAGTTTGTGCTCTGCCAGTCTTTCGGTCTCGATAATGTGAAGGGATCCAAATCGGCGCGGATCGTTCAGCGCGATGCGACTTGCTGCCGTCGCGAACAGGACATGATCGTGGGTCTCGTCCATGTCCGGATTAAGCCGCAGCCGTCCCGACATGCCGAGATGCAGAATGACGGTGTCGCCCCGATCGGTTTCGATCAGCCCATATTTCGCGCGCCGCCCGACGCTTGTCACGACCGCACCCTGAAGCCGTTGCCGGAAGTCGTCTGCAATGGGCCAACGAAGGTCAGTCCGTCGAACTTCGACTGCGGTAAGGCGCTCGCCCTCGAGCAATGGCGCAACGCCCCGCATGGTGGTCTCGACTTCGGGAAGCTCGGGAATGACGTCTCTCTCTGCTCGCTGACGCTCGCGGGGCAAGGTCCGCCACGGCCTATCTGTATCGCGCGACATAAGGCGCGTTTGCGGGGCGCGGTAGGGGCGGCTATGCGGCGCCACTTATGACCGAAACCGTCTCCTATGGCTTCGAGGACGTTGCGCCGTCGGAAAAGACCGCACGCGTCGGCAGCGTTTTCGAGCGCGTGGCGCGCCGCTACGACCTAATGAACGATCTGATGTCGGGCGGCCTTCATCGCATTTGGAAGGACGATTTCGTCCGGCGCGTTAGGCCAAAGCCAGGTGAACGCATTCTCGATATGGCCGGCGGCACCGGCGACATCGGTTTCCGCCTTGCGAGATCGGGCGCGATGGTCACGATCGCCGACATCAATCCCTCGATGCTGGAGGTCGGCGAAACGCGCGCGGACCGTGACAAAATTGCGGGCGTCGAGTTTCGCGAAGAGAATGCCGAAACGCTCGGCTTCGCGCCCGCATCTTTCGACGCCTACACGATCGCCTACGGCATCCGGAACGTGACCGACATACCGGCTGCGCTTCGGGAGGCGCATCGCGTGCTCAAATTTGGTGGGCGGTTTTTCTGTCTTGAGTTCAGCCGGGTTGAGTGGCCGGTCTTCGGACCAGCTTATGAGAAATTCTCGATGGCGGTCTGGCCGAAGGTCGGCGGTGTTGTCGTCGGCGATGTCGAACCCTATCAATATCTTGTCGAATCGATCGCGCGCTTCCCCGACATGGGGACTTTTGCGGCGATGGTCCGCGATGCGGGCTTTTCACGCGTGGAAGCAACGCCGCTGATGGGCGGGGTCGGTGCGATCCACAGCGGCTGGAAAACGTGAGCGGCGACCTCGTCCACTTTCGGCGGATCATCGGCTGGGGGCGGGTCCTCGCAAAGCACGGCGTGCTGCGCGTCTTCGAAGAAAGCCCTCATGCGCCGCCCGCGCTAAAGCGCCTTTCGCGCATCGCCCGGGTCGGGACGAAGGCGCCGAAGGAGCCGCGCTATGCCGATGCATTTCGCGATCTTGGCCCGGCTGCTATCAAGCTGGGTCAGGCCCTGGCGACAAGGCCTGACCTCGTCGGAGAAGATGCGGCGCGTGAATTGTCCGAGCTTCAGGACCAGCTTGCGCCCTATCCCTATGCGACCTTCAAAGCGTCTGTCGAAGAGGCGTTCGGAAAGCCCCTCGAGGCGCTTTTTACGAGCATGGACGAGACGCCCGTCGGCTCTGCCAGCATCGCCCAAGTCCACAAGGCGGTGACGACCGACGGGAGGACGGTCGCGGTCAAAGTGCTGCGTCCTCACATAGAAGACGATTTTGCAAAGGCCGTCGCGACTTATGAGTGGGCGGCAATCAGGCTTGAGCGGATGGGGGGCGAGTTCGCTCGCCTTCGCCCGCGCGCGACGATCGCCTACTTTCGCCGCTGGGTAGAGCGGGAGCTGAACCTTCGCATGGAGGGTGCGAGCGCATCCGAACTGGCCGAACAGCTCGCGGCGGAACCCGGCTTCATCGTGCCCGCCGTCGACTGGGATCGCACGGCACGCCGGCTCCTCACCATCGAGTGGATCGATGGCATCAAGATGACGGACATAAACGCCATCGATGCGGCTGGCCTCGACCGAAAGGCGCTGGCGGAGATTCTCGTCCGCGGTTTTCTCAGGCAGGCGATTATCCACGGATTCTTTCACGCGGACCTGCACCAGGGGAATCTCTTTGCGCTTCCCGACGGCCGGATCGCCGCCATCGATTTCGGAATCATGGGCCGTATCGATCGCCGCGCGCGGTTGTGGCTGGCGGAGATCCTCGGCGGGCTGATCACCGGCAATTACAAGCGAGTCGCCGAGATCCACTTCGAAGCGGATTACGTTCCTGCGCATCATGATCTTGGCGAATTTACCACGGCATTGAGGAGCGTTGGGGAGCCGATCCGTGGGCTGCCGACAAAAGACATCAGCGTTGGGCAGATGCTCGACGGGCTTTTCGCCATCACGCGCCAATTCGACATGGTGACCCAACCCCACCTTCTTCTCCTGCAGAAGACGATGGTGATGGTCGAGGGTGTTGCCTATGCGCTCGATCCGGACGTCAACATGAGCGAGATTTCCGGTCCTCTCGTCGAAGCCTGGACGCGCGACGAACTCGGACCCGAGGCTGCTCTGGCTGACAGTCTGATCGTCAACGCACGGACGCTTGCCGAGCTACCCGATTTCATACGCCGCGTGATGAAGCTCGTTCCCAAGGAAGGCGGCGCCCCACCGGGGCCGCCACTGCCGCGGCTGCCGGTTGAGAAAAGCGATGGGCGAAAGCGTTGGATCGTTCTCGGCGGATTGGGCGGCGCGGCGATTACGGCACTGATCGCGGCGATCAGCTAAAAATGTCGGCGAGCCAAGGGTCGTATGCCGCCTCGACAATTCCAAGTTTCGGACCGCATAAGCACAAATCATGACCGGCAAACGCATACTTCTCATCATATCCGGCGGCGTTGCGGCGTATAAAGCGCTCGAACTGATCCGCTTTCTCAATCGCGAGGGGGCGTCCGTGCGGGCAGTGATGACGGAAAGCGCGAAAAGCTTCGTGACGCCGTTAAGTGTCGGCGTGCTTACGAAGGACCGCGTCTTCGGAAACATGCTCGACGCGACCGAGGAAAGCGAGATCGGTCACATCCAGTTGTCTCGCGATGCCGACCTGATCGTCGTTTGTCCCGCCACCGCGAACCTGATGGCGAAGGCGGCGAACGGGATTGCGGACGATCTGGCGACGACGCTCCTCCTCGCGACCGACAAACCCGTTCTGTTCGTCCCCGCAATGAACGTCCGCATGTGGAACCACCCGGCGACCGCGCGCAATCGCGACATGCTGGCGGCCGACGGTGCCCTCGTCATGCCGCCGGACCGTGGCGGTATGGCCTGCGGAGAATGGGGTGACGGTCGGCTTCCGGAGCCGCCGCAGATCGTTGCTCGAATTCGTGAAGAACTTGCCCAGCAAACCGGCTCGAAAGCGTTGCCCGGTGGCGAACGTCCGCTCACTGGAAAACGAGCGATCGTGACGGCCGGACCGACCCACGAGCCCATCGACCCTGTCCGCTACATCGCCAATCGCTCAAGCGGGAAACAGGGCTTCGCCATTGCTCAGGCTCTTTCCGATGCGGGAGCCGACGTAACCCTGATCGCGGGGCCTGTAGACCTCCTGGCGCCGTCGAACGTCACCCGTGTGGACGTGGAGACCGGCCTGGAGATGCAAGCGGCTGTCGAGGCGGCGCTGCCTGCCGACATCGCGGTCATGGTAGCTGCGGTCGCGGATTGGCGCGCGGCGAAGGCGGCCGATCAGAAGATCAAGAAAGACGGCGTCGGCGTTCCGACGCTCGGGTTCACGCAAAATCCAGACATTCTTGCGGAGCTTTCTCGGGCCGAGCGTCGGCCGGCGCTTGTCATCGGGTTCGCCGCAGAGACGGAGGACGTCGTCGATCAAGCAAAGACGAAGCTGGCCAGAAAGGGCTGTGACTGGATCGTCGCCAACGATGTCTCGGGCAATGTCATGGGCGGAGGTGAAAACAAGGTGCATCTGGTGACGGCAGACGGCGTCGAGGACTGGCCAGACCTGCCGAAGGAGGAGGTCGCCAAGCGCTTGGC
>JBAUIQ010000158.1:0-11189 GCA_049683075.1 Pacificimonas sp. | reverse complement strand
GGCCATGCCTGCAGCAAAGTGGAAACGCCAAAAGTGGACGACGGCGAAGAGGCCCTAACCTTGTTCGATAGCTTCGAGTGCGGCGCCGGCGGCAAGCCACGCTTCTTCGGCCCCAGCCAAGGTGTCCGCGGCCTCGGCCCGCGCCCTTAGGAGGTCCTGCATCTTCGTGCCGTCCTGACCTGCCGTCACTTCGCTGTTTTCCAGGATCAACCGATCGAGATTTGCCAGTTCATCCGTGAGGCGCGCCATCGCCGTCTCCGCCTTTGACAGCTCTGATTTTGCCGAGCGCGTGTTGGCAACGATGTTCTTTCCTAATTTACTGCGTCGTTTCCTAGACTCGCCGCTTTGGTCGTCTTTAGATTGTTTGCGGCCCAGAACGAAGTCGATGTAATCCTGCAAGCTTCCTGCATATTCGCGCGCCGTACCACCATCCACCAGGACCAGCCGGTCCGCGGTCAATTCGACCATGTGACGATCATGGCTGATGAGGATGACGGCTCCGGAATAATCGTTCAACGCCTGGATCAGTGCCTCGCGCGCATCGACGTCCAGGTGGTTGGTCGGCTCGTCCAAAATCAGCAAATGCGGCGCGTCGCGCGTGATCAACGCCAGCGCCAGCCGAGCGCGCTCCCCGCCGGACAGTTTATCGACCTGCGTCTGCGCGCGCGAACCGGAAAAGCCGAAGCGTCCCAATTGTGCGCGTATGGCTCCCTGCACCGCGCCCTCCATGGCGCGGTTCATCAAGCCCAGCGGTGTGTCTTCGCCTGCCAGTTCCTCGACTTGGTATTGCGTGAAATAGCCTACCTTCAGCCGGCCGGGGGCATTCACCTCGCCTTCCACCGGGTCGAGTTGGGAGGCCACCAGTCGCGCCAGCGTGGTCTTGCCATTGCCGTTGCGACCCAGCAGCGCAATGCGGTCGTCGGCTTCGATCCGCAGGTTCAGCCGCCGCAGGATTGGCGGCGCTTCGCCATATCCGATCGCCGCCTGATCGATGGTGATCATAGGCGAGCGCAATTCCTCCGGATCGGGGAAGTCGAAGCTGAGGGTCGGATCTTCCATGAGCGCCGCGATGGGATGCATCCGAGCCAGCATCTTGGCACGCGATTGCGCCTGCTTTGCGGTAGAGGCGCGTGCGCTGTTCCGGGCGACGTAGTCCTGTAGCCTCGCACGCTGCGAATCCTGCGAAGCCTTTGCCGCCGCCAATTGCGCCGCGCGTTCGGCGCGCTGTTTTTCGAATGCATCGTATCCGCCCGGATACAGTGTCAATTGCCCGCCCTGAAGGTGCAGGATGTGGTCAACCACCTTGTTCAAAAGGTCGCGCTCATGACTGATCACAACCAACGTCGCGGGATAGGACTTGAGGAAATTCTCAAGCCACAGCGTAGCTTCCAGATCGAGGTGGTTGGAGGGTTCGTCCAGCAGGAGGATGTCGGGTTCGGAAAACAATAGCGCGCCCAAGGCGATGCGCATCTTCCAACCACCCGAAAAGCTTTCCATCGGGCGTTGCTGCATCGCTTCGTCGAAGCCCAGGCCGCTCAGGATCTTGGCCGCGCGCGCCGGTGCGCTGTAAGCATCGATCGCCAGCAACCGGTCGTGCACATCGCCTATCCGGTCCATATCGGTGCAGGTATCGAGTTCCGTTAGCAACTCTGTGCGCTCGATGGCGGAAGCCAGTACGACCTCCTCCGGCGTCATCGTGCCGCTGGGCGCTTCCTGCGCGATATAACCGATCCGCGCGCGCGACGGCTTGGTAATCTCGCCCGCATCGGGTTCGATCTCTCCAATCAGCGCTTTCATGAGAGTCGATTTGCCAGCGCCATTGCGCCCGATCAGGCCGACGCGCGCGCCCACCGGCACTGTCGCGTTGGCGCGTTCGAGAATGGCCCGGCCGCCAAGCCGCACTGTCACACCGTCAATGGTAAGCATGCGCCGCCCCCTATCAGCCTATTGCGCTGCGCCCAATGAAAATACAGGCAAGGTGGCTTGCACAATGCGCCCGATTCGCTAGCGCGGCAGGATGGAGATGGAAGACCTGCTGCAGCGCTATTTCGGACCGCCCGATCTGGGCAACCTCGATCCGATCGCAGTGCCAGCCGCGATTGATCGCATGCTCGTCGATTTTGGGCTCGAGCGCGACGGTGGCCGACGCTTTGCGCTGTGGACACTGCTCTATATGCTGGACGCAGCCCCTGATCTGGACATCTCGTTCGAAGATGCGGCCGACCGGGAGGCGGCCCGCAACATGATGGATATGATCGCCACCACCAGCCCGGATTGACGCGCGTAGCTATTTACGAAGTTCATCAGGTCCCTAGCGCGTCCTGATGAACAAGCTAACCGACCGCTCGCGTCTGCGGTACGGAAGTTCGGCTTTCCCAGCGCCGCCCGCCGTTGGCAGACTGTCAGCAAATGATGCCGTGGACGGCTCTCCACCCCTCCTGCGATGATTGCCGAAGGATGAGTCGGAAGGAGAGCCACGATGGAAGAAGTAGTTACGATTGGTCTGGATATCGCGAAGTCGGTTTTTCAGGTGCATGGGGTTAACAGCGCAGGTGAAGCTGTCGTGCGTCGTCAGTTGACGCGGGCGCGGATGATACCGTTCTTTACCAAATTGCCGCCGTGCCTGATCGGGATCGAAGCCTGCAATAACTCGCATTATTGGGCGCGCGAGTTGAGCGCGCTGGGTCACGATGTGAAGCTGATGCCAGCGCAATATGTGAAGCCTTACGTCAAGCGAGGGAAGAACGATGCGGCCGATGCCGAAGCGATCTGCGAGGCGGTTACCAGCGACCGAGTGATGCGTTGAATGACCCTTGGCCTGTAACCTAGGTGTCGCCACCCCCGGATTTCCTGCAGGTCCGATTAAGCGTCGGCCCTAAGAGAAGGACGGACGAGATGAAGAGATCAGGTTTGCCAAGGAACAGATCATCGGCGTCATGAGAAAGACGGAAGTAGGCGCGAAGACTGCCGACTTGCTCCAGCGGCTCAGCGTATTCGAGGCGACATCATATAAATGGAAGTTGAAGTAAGGCTGGCTGCTGCTATCCGGGGCCAGGCGGCGGAGGTCACAAGACTGGGCGGCGCAACTTGCTGCTGCGCGTCGATCTTCGGAAGAAAGTCCGGATAAATAGCACGGCAGAAAGCAATTCGTGCAGAAGTCGGAGCGAGTGCAGGAACCACAAAATCCGCAAGCGCTGCACGGCTGCCACGGCTTCAGGCTAGGCGTGTCGAGCCAATGTTCGCTCGATCAGAAAACGACCGTCTTTCGCCCGTTAAGGAAGACGCGACCTTCGGCGTGTGCCGTTACGGCGCGCGATAGTACCCTGGCTTCCAGATCGCGGCCCTTTTCGGCCAGGTCCTGCGCAGAATAAAGGTGATCCACCGGTTCGCAATCCTGCGCGATAATAGGACCTTCGTCGAGATTTGGGGTCACGTAATGGGCGGTCGCCCCGATGAGCTTCACCCCGCGCTGGAACGCCTGTTCGTAGGGGCGCGCGCCCTTGAAGCTGGGTAGCGCGGAATGGTGGATATTGATGCAGCGCCCTTCGAGCGTGCGGGACACATCGTTGGACAGCACCTGCATGTAGCGCGCCAGCACGACGAAATCGGCTTCCAGGTCGTTCACCAGTTTGAGCATTGATCGTTCCGCTGAAATCTTCGTTTCGGCGGAAACTGGAATATGGTGAAAAGGTATCTCGTTGACCTCCGCATGCCATCGGGTCGTTTCATGGTTGGAGACAATCGCGGCGATATCAGCCCCGAGCTTGTTTCGCCGCGCTCGGTATAATAGATCCGTGACGCAATGGTCAGCCTTCGAGGCCATGACGAGCAGTCGCGGCTTTGTCGTAGTGTTGCGAATGGACCAATCTATGCAGCGCCGCGTAGCCAGTGTTTTCATGTCTCCCACGAAACGATAGTAACCGGCCTCGTCGGGGGCCTCTATCGTCTGCCAGATATAGAAACGCGACGTATCGACATCTGCAAAATCACTGCTTTTCAGTATATTGAAATGGTTATGCGCGGCGAGCGTGGCAATGTCCGCCATGATACCGATCGCGTCCGGTGCTGAGGCCCGGAATATATATTGTCTGCCGTCCACCGCGTTGCCCCTAAGTTTTTCTCGCCTCGCTGCTCACTATCGCCGTCCCCCTGACCATGCGATCGGGCTGGACAAAGCATCGACATTGACTGCGTATTCAAGTTACGGATCGCGCCGGGTCAAGCGATAAGTTCAAACGGGAGCCGGAAATGGACGATAGCAGTTCAAAACGCCTACAATCGGCCAAGAAAGTCGTTCTGGCTCTCGGCGATGACCTGGCGGTTTCGGAGCCTGGAACAATTACCGACGCGTTGAAACGGCATACGGCTTCCGATTGGTTGTGGCGCGGAATGCACCCGTTCCATGAACAGCGCGGGGCGGATGCGGTCGCGTCCATATTCTGGGATCCTTTGAAAACGGGATTGACGAGCCTTCAAAGACGACCCGACATCTTCGTTGCAGGTTTGAATGCGATCGATAAGGGCGAAGATGTCTGGGTGGTGGAAATGGGGCATTTGATGGGCCTTTTCGATCAGCCTTGGTTGGGCATCCGTCCGACGAAACGTATCGCCATGTTGCGATATTGCGAGTTTCACCGGGTCGAGAGCGAGCAGATCGTAGAAAGCGCTCATTTCATCGATATACCGCACTTCATGGCGCAGGCGGGGCAGTATCCGTTTCCGCCAGAAACCGGAATCACGCTGGTTCAACCGGGGCCTCGCACGCATGACGGGCTGTGCCTCGATCCTCGCGATCCGTCGATCGGCGCGGCCACCCTGGCGACGATCGATGCCATGCTGGCCGATATGTCGCCGCAAGCGAGGAGCGAGAGTCCTGATCCGGCAAGCCATCTGAGGCGAACCTGGGTTGAGGACATGGTTTGGTGGGGGCCAACCGGGATCGGGGCGACCTATACGGTCGAGCGTTATCTAAAGCAGCATTCGACGCCTTTCGCTGATGCGTTGACGAAAGGTTACAGGTTCAACGGCCATATCGCCAAGATCGCGGAGGGCAGGTGCGGCGGCTTTTTCGGTTGGCCCAATCTTACCGTTGCCAATGCTGGGGGATATATGGGCATGCCCGCTGGATCGGGCCCGGCGGACATGCGCGTGGTCGATATGTACCGCGTCGAAGATGGCAAGATCGCGGAGAACTGGATCTTTATCGACCTGCTGCATTTTCTGGCAATGCAGGGGTTGGACGTTCTCGCCAGGATGAAAGCTATTCAGGAAGGGGCGGGTTGACGTCGCACCCACTATTCGGCTGCAATGCCCTGCATGACTTTGGCGCCGAAGCTCCCTCCTGAGAAATTCATTCTCAAACCCTTTGTTTTCCGCCAGACGGGCTAGGCATGACAGAGGCCACCGCATCCCCTTCGTCTGAACCATCCGTTCGTCCAACTTCGTACGACGTCGCGAAAAAGGCGGGCGTCTCGCAATCGGCTGTCTCACGCTGTTTCAGGCCCGGTTCGAGCATCTCGAAGAAGACCAAGGCGAAGGTGCTGAAAGCCGCGCGCGAACTGGGCTATTTCCCAAATGCCATGGCGTCGGGTTTGATGACGAAGCGGACCGGCATGGTCGCGGTGATTATCTCGAGCCTGACCAATCTGTATTATCCCGAAGTCCTCGCCGAGATCACCCAGCGTCTGTCGGACAAGGGTGCGCGCGTTCTTCTGTTTGCGCTGCGATCGGAACGCGAAGTCGGGGACATTCTGGAGCAGATCTGGCGCTATCGTGTCGATGGGGCGATTGTTGCGGCGCATCTTTCGCCCGAGCAAATCGGTCAGTTCATTCGCCACGAAGTGCCGGTGGTGCTCTACAATCGCAGCGGAGGAGATGAACCTGTGTCCAGCGTCAGCTGCGATTCCTCCGGCGGCGAGAAGCTGCTCGTCGACAAGATGGTGAAGGCCGGCCTCAGGGCCTTTGGTGTCCTGTCCGGTCCGCAGGATTCCTTCGTTGGCCGCGATCGTGTGCGCGCCGTGGTCGAAAGTCTCGCGGCCCATTCGCTCGATGCGACGATCGCGCCGGGGCAGTTCGATTATGCGAGCGGTCGCATGGGGTTGGGCCAATTGCTCGAGGAGACAACCGGGCGATTGGAAGCAGTCCTTTGCACCAACGATTTGATGGCGATCGGAGCAGTTGACGAGGCTCGTGCCAGGAGCATCGCCGTGCCCGGTGATCTGTCGATTGTCGGGTTTGATGGCGTAGCGCCCGCATCCTGGGAAAGCTACCGCCTCACCACGATCCGTCAGCCGGTCCGCAGGATGAGCGCTGCGGCGGTCGAAATGATCCTGGCGCGCATCGTCGATCCATCATGTCCGCCCGAAGCGCGCAATTTCGCAGGTTCCCTGATCGAAGGCGCGTCAGCCCGCCTCGCCTGACAGGCCTAGCTTGTAGAACCGGTTCGCCGTGTCGAAGAAGACCTGCTGGTGGAGCTCGGCTGGAACGATTGAGCGGACAGCTTCGAACATATCGCGATAGTCGTGATAGAGGCTGTCTACCGGGAAGTTCGAGCCCCACATGACCCGATGCGCGCCAAACGTTTCGAGTACGGTTTCGACGATGGGCCGAAGGCTGTCCCGCGACCATTCGCGGTCGAACATTCCAAGACCCGACAGCTTGCAGACGACGCTGGGAAGCTGCGCCATCGCTTCGAGGCCTTCGCGCCAATGTGCCAGACCCGCGGCGTCCTGCGCCCATGGTGAGCCAGCATGACAAAGCGCAGTCGACAGATCGGGGTTGGATGAAAACACCTCGGCTGCACGAAGCAGGTGTGGCGGTGTAAGTTGTAGATCGAACGATAGACCTTGGTCGTCTAAGTAGCCCAGATTAGCGGCGAATTCAGGGTTTTCGAGAAGCGCAGCGCCTTCCGTTGGGGTGTCCTCTGAGGGGTGGCGGCTGACAATATGCCGGATGCCCCGCATCCGGCTGCTTGCCGCGAGGTGCTTTTCGATTACCTTGAAGGCGTCCGGCGTCGAAAGGTCGGCAAAAGGGACGATGGCGCTGGGCAGTTCGATTGCTTCGGCACGCTTCTCGAGCCACCGGGTTTCCTGCAATGCCTGATCGGGCGCAGCGCCGACCTGAATATGGACGCTGCCTGCAACCGGCAGTCCGGACCAGTCATCTCGAAAGTCCTCGACATCGTAATCGCGCTGGATCGGTGTCGGGTCGCCGAAAAAGCGTTCCACACCCCTTGCCATGAGCCAGGGATAATCGACCTTGGCCAAGTCCCAAAGGTGGTGGTGCGCGTCGATGATCACTCGACACTTCTTGCATGCGGATGCAAACCTTGGCAACACATGCGGGTGACGGGAGTGAAATCAGGAAGTGGCATTACGGCGGACAAGCCGTTCGTGCGGGTGGCGCGGGTGAGCGATATCGACGGCTTGCTTCGCTTGGCGCAGGTGGGCGGAGACGGCCTGACCAATCTCCCCCCGGACCGGGCGAAGCTGGAGGCCAAGCTGAAGGCCAGCGCAGAGGCAATCGTCTCGTCCGATGCTCGCGAGGCGGGTGGTGCGATATTGCTGATGGTCGAGCATCAAGGCCGCATCGTCGGTACGTCCTGCGTCTTTCCGAAGGTCGGGATGGAATGGCCGTTCTACAGCTATCGCCTGACCCGCCAGGCCGCACTGTCCACCGCCGTGGGCCATCGCCATTCGCAAACCCTGCTTAACCTCGTGAACGATTTCGACGGGGAATGCGAGGTCGGGGGCTTGTTCGTCGATCCCGAATGTCGCGGCATGGCACTGGGTCAGCTCGCCACGCGCGCCCGCTACCTGTTTATCGCAGCCCATCGCGACTGGTTCGGTTCAAAAGTGATCGCCGAACTGCGCGGGTATCAGGATGCCAACCGCCAATCTCCGGTCTGGAACGCGATCGGTCGCCACTTCTACGACATGGATTTCAGCGAGGCGGACCGAACGGGCGCGCTCACAGGCAATCAGTTCATCGCCGATCTCGGTCCGCGCTATCCGCTCTACGTATCGCTGCTGCCCCGCGCGGCGCGCGATGCGCTCGACAAGCCGCATGATGATGGGCGTCCCGCCTTGCGGATGCTGCTTGCCGAAGGGTTCAGATCGGGCGAGTATGTCGATATTTTCGACGGTGGCCCGACTTTGACAGCCGATATCGACATGGTGCGAACGATCCGCGAAGCGCAGCACCACACGTTCGAACGGGCCGCCGATCAAAGCGATACCCAGGTGCTGGCAGCATCGAAAGAAGGGCCAAACTTTCGTACGGCGTTCGGTGAGTGCGATCGCGCTGGAAACCTCGACCATGCCACGGCTGCGGTACTCAATCTCCAAGCCGGTGAAGACTACATCGCCGTGAAATGTTAGGAACCGCAATTGCCCCTACCCTTTGACCTTCCCGAGCGTCCGCAAACAACCAGGGTGCGTCGCCGCGACAATGCACAGATGCTGCGCACAAAGGGCGAGCGGACGCAGCCTCTTGCAGGGTTCGAGGATCGTTTCACCGATATCGTCGACTATATCGTCAGGATCACCGACGAGATCTGGATGAACCGTGCAGTCGGCAGCATTTACGATACATACGATGCCAGCTGCACGATCTATTCCTCATACGGCATCACTCGTTCGGTCGAGGAAGTTATCGCGGGCACGCTAGCCACCCTGAATGCGTTTCCGGATGGCGAAATACATCATCTCAATGTTGCATGGAGCGGTGACGAGGATGCGGGGTTCTACACCTCGCACCTGGGTCACAGCCAGTCGACGAATGTTGGGCGCACCGCGATGGGGCCGGCGAGCAACAGGCGATCCTCGATCCGGTTTGCTGCCGATTGTATCAGCAAGGACAATCGTATCCACACCGAATGGCTCGTGCGGGATGCGGGGGCGCAGGTCCGGCAACTTGGCTTCGAGCCTCATGATGTCGCTCGCAGACTGGCCGAAGCAACCCAGACCGAGCTGTCTTTCGTTACTCCCGAAACCCGGTTGGAAGGGCAGGCGCCCCGGCAGCGGCTCGAGATCGAGAGCAATACGATCGAGGGTTGGGCCCGCCACCTGTTTCACGATTTGTGGAACCTGAAACGCTTCGACTGGCTGGAGCGTGCCTATGACCCGAGTGCGGTGGTCCATGCGGGGGGAGGTCGTGTTGCCCAAGGATTGCGCAATATCTCGAGCCTTCTGATTCATCTGCAAACGGCGATACCCGACGGAATATTGCGGGTGGAAAATGTTTGCCACAGCGAGGAGAGTGACGGCGTTATACTTGCTGTTCGCTGGGTATACGAAGGCACGAGCGCGCCGGGCGGTTTCCTTGGCGAATGTCCGAAGGGCATGCCGGTGTTCATGATGGGCATCAGCCACCTGCGCATATCCGACGAAGGCAAAATCATCGAGGAATGGATGATCTTGGATGAGGTCGGCATCCTGACCCAGATCTATCGGCAGTCTTAGGTCGCCTAGGGTGACTTATCGCGTGACCGTGCTGATGCTGCCGGGCAATATGTGCGACGCGCGCATGTGGGCCGATCTCGACCTGGTCATTCCGGGGGCGCGCTTCGCTTCGCCCGTACCTGAAGGCGCCACGATCGATGCGATGGCGAAGCATTTTCTGGATGCGTATTCCGGAATGCTCGTGCCGATCGGCTTTTCGATGGGCGGGATCGTTGCCTTGGCAATGGCGGCAATCGCGCCGGAGCGTCTTGTCGGCCTTGGCCTGCTCGACACAAACCCTTCTGCCGACGCGCCCGAACGGGCCGAGCAGCGTCTTCGGCAGCAACAGCAAGCGCGCACGCAGGGCCTATCCGAACTGGTCGCTGATGAACTCAAACCCAACTATCTTGCGAACCAGAACAGAGCGAACGCAAGGTTGCGCGATATCATCCTGACGATGGCCGAAGATCTCGGGCCGGAAGTGTTTGTCGCGCAAAGCGAGGCTCTGCGCTCGCGCCCCAGCTACGAAAGAACCCTCGACCAGCTCGACATTCCGGTATTTGTCGCATGTGGTAGGGAAGATCGTCTGTGTACCCCCGCTTTGCACGCCCAGTTTGCGAGGCGGATTGCGAACGCGCAGTTCCATGTCGTGGACGGAGCCGGGCACATGCTACCGCTGGAACAGCCGCAGGTCCTGACGCAGCTTCTCAATGAGTGGCTCACTAGTGTCCTCGCGAAGGAGGAAACCAAAGCATGATAAGGACCACCCATGTCGGCTCCCTCCCCAGGAGTAAGCCGGTAACCGATATCATCTTTGCCAGGGAACGCGGGGAAGAAGTCGACCGGGAAGAGGTCGATCGGATCTTTGCCCAAGCTGTCGAGGCCTGCGTCGCCAGACAGGTGGACGTTGGCATCGACCAGGTTTCCGATGGAGAGATGAGCAAAATTTCCTACGCGACCTATATCTCGGAACGCATCAGCGGGTTCGAAGGCGACAGCCCCCGCCGCGCCCCTGCGGATCTGGAGGCTTTCCCCAACTTCCTTGCGCAACAGGCGCAGCGCGGAGGCACCCCCGAATACAAAAGGCCATGCTGTGTCGGCGAGGTACGCTCGGTCAATCTTGCGCCCCTCAAAGACGATATCGCGCGCTTCGATCGGGCAAGGGCGGAGCATGGTTCGCCTGCTGGCTTCATGAACTCCGCATCGCCGGGCGTCATAGCATTGTTCCATCCCAACGAATTCTATCCCGACGATGATGCGTATCTCGAAGCGGTCGCGGAAGCGATGCGTCCGGAATACGAGGCGATCGTCGGCGCCGGGCTTTCGCTCCAACTGGACAGCCCCGACCTGGGGCTGGGGCGGCACATGATGTTCAAGGACCAGGCGGATGCGGCCTACGTCCGCACCGTGGAACGCCATGTCG
Source organism: Pacificimonas sp. (assembly GCA_049683075.1). Taxonomy (GTDB): domain Bacteria; phylum Pseudomonadota; class Alphaproteobacteria; order Sphingomonadales; family Sphingomonadaceae; genus Pacificimonas. The sequence goes on along the minus strand of JBAUIQ010000158.1, from coordinate 326 downwards.
AGGTGCTGAACCATGCGCTTCGCAATATTCCGGGCGACAAGGTTCGCATGCACGTATGCTGGGGCAATTACGAGGGCCCGCACACGCATGATGTCGCGATGGAAACGATCCTGCCATCGATCATGAAGGCCAAGCCTTCCGCCCTGTTGTTCGAAACCTCCAACCCTCGCCACCAGCACGATTTCGAAGCCTTCGCGGATTTTGCAAAACACATTCCCGAAGACAAGGTGCTGGTTCCCGGTTGCATCGATACGACCACCAATTTCGTCGAGCACCCGCGCGCGGTCGCAAACCGAATCACGCCATTCGCCGCTATCGTTGGCAAG
>JBAUIQ010000157.1:0-1804 GCA_049683075.1 Pacificimonas sp. | reverse complement strand
GGAATCCACCGCCCGCGCCCGCACATTGGTGGATACGGAGTTCAGCGCCAGCGCACCGGCGCCCGCGACCGCGATCCCCTTGGACCCGCCCGCGATGGCCAGCGAGGCCGCGGCCGAAACCGCGTTGATCGTCATGATCTCGAAGTTCAGCTCACCCGCCGGGCCGAGCTTGAGCGCGAACGCCTTGCCCGCCGCATCCACCAGCGTCCAGCCACCGGCCTGGTTGTTCTGGGTCAGCCGGACCGTTCCATCGGTGAAGCTGCCCTGGACCTTGTCCAATGCGCCCAGCTGGTCGTTCATCACTTCCGTGATCTTGTCGATGGTCGCCTTGTCGGCGGCCGCATCCGTTTCCTCGACGGCCTGCGATGGGACATCTTCCCCTGCATCGGTCAGCGCGTCCTGCTCTGCCTGCGTCAGATCGCGGCTGTCGGTCGCCGTCGCATCGTTCAGCCGATCCGCCGTGATCAGCGGATTTGCCGCGGCGGTGAAGCTGGGCGGCGGCGCGGTCTCGGCATTCACGAAGATGCCGTCATCGCTGGCGGTGCCCGTACTGGTCACATCCGCGCTGACAATCTCCGCGACCGTATCGCTGGAAACAGCGTTGTACGCGACCGAAAGCCCGATCGAGATACCCAGTCCGTCCTTGCCGAAGGCCGCACTCACCGAGGCCGCCGCCGTGACGGAGTTGATGACCTGCGTATTTTGCGCATCCAGCATGACGGAGGACGCACTGATCCCGTTGGCCATGTCGCCGGTGATCGCCGCATAGGCGCCACCCTGGATGTTGTTCACAGCAACGGAGCCGGAGATTCCGACCGCCGTGCCCGACTTGCCCACCGCGACGGAAACCGCCGCAGCAGCGACAGTCGCGCTGATGCTCTGCGCCGACTCCGCGCTGACCGTCACGTCGCCGGTCGCGGCGATATCGCTGTTCGCGATGCGCGCATCGGCGGCCGCGGCGGTCGTGGCGACCATGTCCTTGCGCTGCCACAGATCTCGGTTGGTGTAATCGGTCAGGCTCAGATCGACGAGGCTCGTCGTGCCGTCGGTTTCAAGCGTGGCGGTCAGCGGCTCGGAGCCGACATATTCGAACAGGGCGCCCGACAGGCGGTCGCCATCCGCGATTCGCACCAGATCGCCCGCATCCACTCGCGACACGCCGCCGTTGGAATAGCTGACCTCGCGCCGCCACAGCGCCGCGTTGTCGAAATTCGTGGTGGCCAGATCGACCGTGGCATCGGCACCCAGATAGGTATAGCCACCAGCCGCGACCGCATTTCCGTCAACAAGCTCCGGATCACGAATGACATAGTCGTTGGTGGCGAGCGTAACTTCGCCCTGCGAGGCGGATGCCGCGACTTCGGGCATGTCGTAGGTGACGCTCTTCTCATAGCCGATCCAGTTGATCGCCATCGCGGCGCCGACGGCCACACCGGTCGCCTTCTTGCCCGCGATCGTGACATTGGCCGCAGCCGCCGCCATCGTCGCGTTGATCGCGGAGGCGTTGCGGCTGTCCACGATGGCGTTGCCGCCGACAGTCAGATTGCTTGCATCAATGAGCGCATCGGACGCACCCGTGATGACGTTGACCGCAATCGCACCTGCCGCCGTAATCGACTGCCCGTCCACACCCGGAACGACCGCCATCTTGAGCACCGATCCGCCGGCATTGGCCGCTTTCGTGCCAAGGCTCGAACTCTCGCCCGTTCCGGCCGATTGCGCCACATTCGTGCCGGCGCCGGTCCCGCTGCTGGTTCCGCTGGTGCCGCCACCGCCGCTGCTACCCGAACCACTGCCGCCGGAC
>JBAUIQ010000156.1:0-1845 GCA_049683075.1 Pacificimonas sp. | reverse complement strand
GGTGAGAGTGGTCTCTCCGCGCCTCCGCCCGGTCCTATTCTTCTGCGACTTCAATGGTGACCGGGAACGGGCCGGTCTGGCGGGCGAACACGTCCGGATCGCCGTCAAAGGTGCCTAGCGAGACGACTCCGGGCCAGTAGGAGGCGAGTTGCCCGTAATAAAAGCCCAGATTACCGTTCGGCACATAATGCGCGATCTCGCCGGTTCCCGGCTGGCCACCAAGCTCAGTGCCCTCGGCAGGCAGGGGCGGCTCGATCTCGTGGACCTTCGTCGGGAAGTCGTCGGTGCCGATGCCGTGATCTGTAAAATCGACCGTCATCGGCAAGCGGTCTGCCAGGTGCCGGGCCATCACGGTCGAATTGAGCCGTCCGGTCATGACCGCATCGCCCACCGTGATCGTGATCGGGGTTTCCCCCTGAGTCACCGGAGCTGCTGCGGTCGTCTGGGCAAAGGCCGTCGTGTTGGCGGCGATTGAGCCGAATAAGAGAAGTCCCGCCGTCAGCAGAAAGCGCGCTGCGACTTTGGGCGAAGACATTGCAGAGAGGGGGCGTGGCTGTGTCATGTGCATTCCTTTGAATCAGGTGTTGCGTTGTGAATTTTGTCTCATAGGGGGCGCCGATGGCGCCCCGGTAGAGAATTACTGGCGGTCGTAGGTGACGCGCCAACCTTCCGACGCGTCGACGGGAGTGAGCACGAGCTGGTCGTCGGTCACCTCGAAGTTGCGGACGAGTGACTGGCCTTCGAGGGCGCGCACGAGCGACGAGGCTACGGTGATGGTAAAGGTGCCGGCTTCATCGTCGACAACGACGGGGCCGTAGTAGGCCTCGTAGCCGTTCATGGTGTACGTCGTGTCTTCGGCATCCGGATTGGCGTCGGAGGCCTGCACCGAAAGCGTACCACCCTCGGTGAAGATCACCATGCCCGAGTACGGGACGGAGCTGTAGGCCCCGTCTGCGGAAGCAATCTCAAGCGACGTCATCTCCCATGCGCCCACGATCGGGGAGTCGTTCTCCTGGGCAATAACCGGGGCGCTGAGCGCCGACAGCAAAGTCACGGTTGCGATCAACAGGTTTGTTTTCATTTGAGCAGTCCTTTTGCTGGTTGGGGAAGTTCAGGGTGAGGGCAGCGCCCACCTTCGCGTCAGACCGGCTGGAGGGTCGGACGGAACAGAATCTCGTTGATATCCACGTCGTCGGGTTCGTTGATCGCGAAGGCCACGGCGCGGGCGAAGGTGCCGGGGCCGATGGCGATCTTGCTGACGGAATCCTTCGTACCTTCCTGGATATCCTTCTCGCTGATGTGTTCGAGCAGCTCGGTGCTCACCGCGCCGGGCGAGATGGTGGTCGTGCGGATGTTGTAGGGTTTGGCTTCCTTGCGCAGACCCTCGGAGATCGCGAGGACCGCGTGTTTGGTCGCGCAATAGACGGTGGCACCGGGATCGACGACGTGGCCGTAGACCGAGGACACGTTGATGATGTGACCGGACTTCTGCGCCTGCATGTGCGGGAGCGCCGCGGCAATCCCGTAGAGGACGCCCTTGACGTTGACGTCGATCATGCGGTCCCACTCGTCGACTTTTAATCGTTCGAGGGGTGCGAGCGGCATAAGCCCGGCGTTGTTCAGGACCACGTCGACCCGGCCGAATTGCTGGACGGCAGTGTCCACCAGGTTCTTGACCTGGGCGCGATCGGTAACGTTGGTGGCAACGGCGACCGCCTTGTGGCCTGCTGCAACCAGTTCAGCTGCCAGGGCTTCGATACGGTCAGCGCGGCGTGCGCCGAGCACGACGGTGGCGCCCTGTGCTGCAAGGTGACGGGCTGTAGCTTCGCCAAGGCCACTGCTGGC
>JBAUIQ010000155.1:0-16733 GCA_049683075.1 Pacificimonas sp. | reverse complement strand
ATCCGGCTCGATATGATCGAGCGGCTGGCGCGCGATCTTCATGCAAAGCGAAAGGGACGCCAGCCTTTCCTGCCGGACGAGAATTGGCCGTCGACCCTCGGCATCGATCTCGAGGCCTTTGCGGTAGTTCTTCGCGCACTCGGTTTCCGGCGTGCCAAAGTCGGCGAGGGAGATGAGGCGGTCGACGGTTTTCGCTGGCATCCGGTGGACGGCGGCTCGCGGCGTAAGAGAGGTCACGCAAACAAGCGACCCGATGTCGCGCCGCGCCCGTCGAAGCCACAGGTATCGCCGCACTCGCCCTTCGCCGTCCTGGCGGGCCTAACGGACGGACGCGGATGACGATGGAAATTGACTGCGGCGCAGACAGGCAACGCGTCGATAAATTCCTTTGGTTTTCGCGGCTTACAAAGACCCGCGCCGAAGCCCGAAAGCTGGCGGAGAGCCGACATCTTCGCTTGGATGGCCGTGTCATCACGCGCGCATCCGCCTGCGTCCGCCCGGGATCGGTGCTTGCCTATATGCGCGCCGGGAAGGTTCGTGTAATAAAGGTTGAGGCGCTTGCGGAGAGGCGTGGTCCCTTTACGACAGCCTCGCAGCTTTACGCTGATTTAACCGAGGATTGACCAGAATATGAGCGGCGCTTAACCGGAGCGCCGATACGCCAGCGAAGGAAAGCTTCCGCCCATGACCTACGTCGTCACCGACGCCTGCATCAAATGCAAATATACCGACTGCGTCGAGGTGTGCCCTGTGGACTGCTTCTACGAGGGCGAAAACATGCTGGTCATCAATCCGTCCGAGTGCATCGATTGCGGCGTGTGCGAGCCGGAATGCCCGGCTGAGGCGATCCTTCCCGATACCGAGGATGGGCTCGAAAAGTGGCTTGAGATCAACAACACCTATTCTGCCGAGTGGCCGAATATCACGCAGAAGAAGGAAGAGCCGCCTGAGGCCGATAAATTTAAGGGCCAGGACGGCAAATTCGATAAATATTTCAGCGCCGAACCTGGCGAGGGCGACTGATCTAGGCCGTCTTGGCACGGCGGTGGCATCACACCAGTTTTTCTGTTATGGCAAACATGTGTACGGTCGTCCTGCGGGGCGACCGTCCGTGCATCTGGCCCACCGGACGTAGCCCGCGCGTCCGTTTTCCGGGCTTTCGTGACAGTTTAGACGGGCGCGTGAAGGACATTGGGACCGGCGCCTTTCCCGCAATGTGATTTTGCGGGACGGCTTCACTTGTCTCGGATGTCCCTCGCCACAGGAGCATTTATGGCCGCCAAGCAGTCCAAGCAGACTCTTAGTTTTTCCGCCGGCGATTTCGTCGTTTACCCTAAGCACGGTGTCGGCCGTGTGATGGAAATTCAGAAGACCGAGATCGCGGGCGAAGCCCTCGAACTTTATGTTTTGCGGTTCGAGAAAGAAAAGATGACGCTGCGCGTTCCGACCATGAAGGCGGAGACTGTCGGCATGCGGAAGCTGTCCAGCCAGGCGACGCTCGCCGACGCAATGGCAACGCTGAAGGGCAAACCAAAGGTCAAGCGCACGATGTGGTCGCGCCGCGCGCAGGAATATGAAGCCAAAATAAACTCCGGCGATCTCGTCTCGATCGCGGAGGTCGTGCGCGACCTGCATCGAGGCGACGATCAGCCCGAGCAAAGTTATTCCGAGCGTCAGATCTATGAGGCCGCTATTGGCCGCCTCGCCCGCGAACTCGCCGCGCTGGAAGGCACGGACGAGGAAAAGGCGCAGGAGAAGATCGAGGCCGTCTTGATCCGCAAGGCCGCCGCCGCCGCAAAGGCTGCCGCCAAAGCTGCGGAAGTGGAGAATGATGAGGCTGAGGAAGCGAAGGCCGCCTAGTTAGCCGACGATTTGGTTCTGATCACAGGGCGTCGATGTTTTGCGTCGGCGCCCTTTTTCTTGTCTGTACGATCAGCTGAATTCGATGAGCGTAACGATCTCATCGTCGACGACGATGCTCCTCACTTGATATCTCTCATTTGATCGAACCGCGGGTTTCCCGTCGGTAGTGAGGTCGATGCTGCTCGCCTCGACGATCTGAACGCTCACATCTCCGACCGCGGTCGCGGCGGGCGCAGACGACGCCGCAAGCAAAACGACGGCGAAACTGGTTAAAGTCTTCGTAACCATCTTTCTGGGATGAAAGGCGGCTGCGAGAACGTCAAGGTAAATCAGTGGTTAACGATTGAAGTTAATGACATTTCCGAAATGCGAACCACCACGCTTGCGGCCCTGCCCGGCCTTTGCTAACAGCCTGCGCCTTGCCAGGGGACGCGCCAGTCGCCTCCCCGCTTGTCATGTCGTGCGGTCGTGGCGGAATTGGTAGACGCGCAACGTTGAGGTCGTTGTGGGCGAAAGCCCGTGGAAGTTCGAGTCTTCTCGACCGCACCACACAGTTTTAGGAATTTGCCGAGCGAGCATCGCGTTCGGCAAAGCAAATAATACCACCTTCCTAACCTCTATGCCGTAGACCAGTTGCATAGAAGATGCTGTTCTCGTTCACGCCCGTCCGAACAGAAATGGCATCTAACATTACGAAGGGCTCACGCTACGTTCTCAAACCTATCGACCTAGGAAATTGAACGCGCTCGCTGCCTGCCTCCTGTCGTTATGCGATCATAAACTGCAAACGGTGATAAACTCATGTCAATGCCTCGCTTGGCTTCAAAAGGCAGCGATGGCCGATGACGAAATCAAAACCGATCGCCTGGTTTGTACACCACCAAGGTCGTGGCCACGCACAACGGGCTAAGGCAATCCTCCAGTATCTCGACCCCGCGCGAGACATTATTTTTTTGACGGCAGACGCCAACTTGTTCGAAGACCTTTGTCGCGATGTCGAAATCGTGTCGTTGCCGCAGATGATTGGCGCGCCGTCGCGGACCGACGCGCTTCACGATCAGCCAACTCCGTTAATTCTCCACTGCGTACCGCTCGGCGTCGATGAGCAGCGACGACATATGGCGACCATCGCAGCAACGCTCGACCGGATCGACCCGGCACTGTTCGTCGTCGACGTGTCGGCGGAAATCGCCGTCCTGTCGCGCATCCTAAGTGTTCCGGCGATCAGCATTCGAATGCATGGCGACCGGCTCGATCCTGGGCATCTCGGCGCGTATGAAGCTTCGGTCGGAATGCTCGCGCCTTTCGATGAAACGATCGAGCAGGACGACTATCCGGACGCGTTGCGCCGGCGAACCTTCTATTCCGGCGGCCTATGTACAGGAACGGCGGCGATCGGGACGAAAACCGAGGCGCGAGCCGCGCTAGGCCTCGATCCGAACCGGCGAACCATCGTGGTCATGACAGGAGGCGGTGGATCGGGATCGCCGTGGGCGCCGCTGACAATGGCCGCGCGCGCGGACCCCGACGCGCTGTTCCTTGCGATCGGCCCGGTTCATCGCGAGGGACACGAGACCGAGTTCGCGAACCTAAAAGAGGTCGGCTGGACGGACCGGGTCACGGACTATCTCATCGCGGCGGACATCGTCGTCGCCTCGGCTGGCGATAATACGGTGCATGAAATCGCCCGCATCGGGCGTCCCTTCATCTGCACGCCGGAATGGCGCTATTTCGCGGAACAGCAGCGCAAGTCGGAGCAACTGGCGCGCGTCGGTGCGGCCATTCATATGCCAGTCTGGCCCGGATCTCTCGGCGAGTGGAACGAAGTGCTGCGGAAAGCGGAAGCGCTTGATCTTCATGCACAGGCGACGCTGTTCGATCCGGATGCCGCCGCCAAATGCGCCGACTGGCTGGAACGAACTGCCACGGCACTCTGGTCTAGCTGAAGCGCACATCGCCAGGCATTTTGGTGGCGGAGATCTCCGTCGGCGTAGGCAGACGCAAAACTTCGATGCTGTCGCTCCTCAATTTGACAAGGCCCATATCCGCGAACTGGCCAAGCCAGTAGCTCATTGGGAAGCGCCGCCATTTGTCAAAGAACAACTGCGCGTTCCGCACGATATGTTCGAAATGATGCAGCGGCGGTACGTGAACGACATGATGCTGGTGATAGGCGCGCGCGCCGCCGAGCCAGTACAAGGGAACACCAGCGGCGCGCAGCTTTTCTGCAAGGTCTGTTTCTTCGCCGCCATAGCCGTAGAAGCGCTCATCCATGCCACCTACGGCTTGCCAGCGTGATCTCCTGATCCCAAAGCAAAGGCCCCACAGTTCGCCATGATCCGGTTCGGGGACACGTCCATTCTCCGGAACGAAAGGTTTCGCCGGATGGGGGATGCCGGTCCTGTCGAGGCGCGCGTAATCGATGCGCGCGCCGACCGCGTGAGCCTCAAGATAGAGAACTTCTGACAGGAACAGCGCATTGTCGCTCGAAAGGGCATCGCCGTAGGTCGCGCAGAGCATTGGCGAGGGTATGCAGTCGACGTCCAGAAAGACGAGGTTTTCGCTCGTCGCCGTCTCGGCGGCGCGGTTCCGAGCGGCCGCAAGCGGCATGGGATCGCCGGGCACCATGACGTGGCGTACCGGGAACGGGAGAGCGGGGAGATCTACGTGCGGCTCGTCCGCCATCCAGGCAATAACGAGCTCGCGCGGCTTTCGGATCTGACGCGCAAGACCCCTCATCATATTCATGAGATGTTCCCGGCGCCCCCGTACCAATGTCAGCACGCTGAGATCGATGGTCGTCATGCCGCTCGTCGTCGGAAATGCTGGACACCCTCGAGGACGCCTGCGGCATGGCGAGCGCGCGCGACATAGGCATGCGCGAGGTCCTGGCGCTCTGCCAAACCGTCAGAATAGTTCGCGACGATGATCGAGTTCGGAACGCTCCTCAGCATTTCGACATCATTGCCACTATCGCCAGCCGCAATCACCGCATGTTTCGCAATGCCATAATGTTTGCGGACATGTTCGACGGCGGCGCCCTTCGACGCACGCTGTGGGAGGATATCGAGATAGCGTTCGTGGGATCTGATGACGGTGGCGGCAATGCCTTCGCCGCGCAACCGATGCCGGATACGTTCGACGAGCGTGTTGTCGCCGGACGAGAAGTAGCTGAGCTTATGCTCGCGCTGTTCAAGCGGAGCCTGTGGGCGCAACTCGTCCATGCCGTGCAGCGCCGCTTCTGTCGCGGCGCGGTCCCATCCGAAATCGATGTGCTCGGCCCAAGCGAGATCACGTTCGTAGGTCGGGGCGTCGGCGCGCTGATGATAAATGTCGGAACCCACGGATGAGATGACGAATTGCGGCGACGCGACATCCGACTGGTCGAGTATCGACATCGCGCTCGCAAAGCTGCGGCCCGTCGCGATGCCGAACAGGACGCTCGGCGATGTGCGCCGCCAGTTCATCAGTGACGCCAGACCCTTGGGGCATCCGGTCAGCGTATTGTCGATATCGCTCGCCAGCATCAGGTCGCGACCGATACTGCGCCGCGCCGGTGGGTCGGCCAGCTCGGCGGCAAGACGATGGTAGATGCGAACATGCGCGTTCCAGTCGAAGCGGCGAACGGCATCGCGGCCGCGCGTAGCGCACGCCTGCCACAGCGCACGGTCCGTAATCAGGATCTCGCAGGCCTCGGCGATGGCATCGGTGTCTGTCGGCGAGACCAATTTGCCGTTCTGACAAGCTTCGATGATATCGTTCGGTCCGCCGCTGTCTGTCGCGACTACGGGCAAACCGGCTGCAGCCGCCTCTAGAAGCGTCAGCCCGAAGGGCTCGTTGAGCGCCGGATTGACGAAGACGCCGCCGGTCTCGCGAACCCAAGCGTAGATGGACGGGACATCGATAGAATTATGGTGCTTCGGATAAGCGACCTGGCCATAAAGGTCGTATCGGTCGATCAAGTGCAAAATTTCGCGAAGGTTATCGCCGCACTCACCGCCCATCTCGCCCGCATCACTGCGCGTTCCGGCAACGAGTACGAGGTTGGTGCAATGGCGCAGCGTCTCCGACTGGCCATAGGCGTGGACGAGGGCGGCAAGGTTCTTCTTCGAAACTGGACGCGCGATGGCGAAGATGGCTGGACGTTCGGGCGCGCGGAGGAAGCGGCCCATCATCTCGTCGATGGCGATTGTCGGCACGGCTTCGGCAAACGCTTTCAGATCGCTGCCGGGGGCGACGACGCGAATACGTCCGGGATCGTAGCCCTCGTAATTCGGATATTGGAATTCGGCCTCGTCGCGAGAGCTGGCAACGACGAGATCGGCGTGCGCAATAGCGCGCTCCTCGATGCTGATGCGTTCGCGGATGCCGGGGCCGTCATTGCCCGTGATGTTGCGCTTTACAGCACCGAGCGAATGGCCGGTAAAAACATAAGGAATGCCGCGTAGGGCTTTCAGATCGGCGGCGAGACGCCCCGCATCGGCATAGTGCGCGTGAACAAGGTCGGGGGAGCGGTCAAGCCTGTCGATATGCGCCAGCAGTGCAGCCAGCAACTCGTCATGCTCCCCCGCCAGCTCTTCTTTTGCCAAGTAAGAATAGTTCGTCGTGAACAGGCGACAAAGCCGCTGCTTCGGTCCGATGTCTTCGCATTCGGTAGAATAACGATGACCAAGATCGTCGTCCTCGAAGCCGCGCGTGACAACCTGAATACGATCGATCCTCGGATCGCGGGCCGATGCGTCGGCAAGCTCAAGTAGATACCGGATGTGACCACCAGTATCCGCCGTTAGCCCATAGTCGACGGGCTCCGGCTTGAGACATCCTTGGAGCGCAATATGTAGTATAAACATAGGTGTACCCATTGCTACGCGTTAGATACCCCCCAGTGATTTCAAGCTACGGCTGGTCTCTATGGAGATACCTCAACATAGATTGCGTATCGCTCAGCTTGCTCCGATGGTGTTCCCGGTTCCGCCTGTAACCCATGGTGGAACCGAGCGTGTCGTTCACGATCTGACCGAGGCTCTAGTTGCCGCTGGACAGGATGTGACGCTGTTTGCTGCGACGGATAGTCGCACCTCGGCGAAGCTTCTTGGCGTCCGCGAAAGTCTAGCCGCGACAATCGGCGATGACGACGAACCCGCCGGATTGCTGGAGGCGCTGGAGGCAGCGAACCTTGAAGCACTTCGCTCACGTCTAGATGAATTCGATATCATCCATGCGCACGTCGCGACGGCGCATGCCGAGATGCTGGGCGATGCCCGAGCGCCCAGCTTGACGACAATCCACTGGCGCGCGGATCAGGACGATCGGCGCGCAATGTTTGCCGACCACCCGCACCTTCCGGTAAACTCGATCTCTCAAGACCAAGGTCGTGCAATTCCGGCGACGAACCATGTCGGAACCGTACATCACGGGATCCCGTTTGATCGCTTTCAGTTAGGACCAGGAGGCGGTCCAGCCGCCTTCATCGGACGGATGACTGACCAGAAGCAGCCTGACGCTGCGATCCGGATTGCCGATGCCGCTGGCGTGCGGCTGACGCTTGCTGGGACAGTGGACCGTGGCAATCCGACATATTTTGCGGAGCAGGTCGAACCGCTTTTGGGCGCAGGTGCCTCGTTTTTCGGCGCTGTCGACGAACGGCAGAAACAGACACTTCTGGGGGATGCGCGGGCACTCATCTTTCCCATCGATTGGCCGGAGCCCTTCGGTCTCGTAATGATCGAAGCGATGGCTTGCGGTACGCCCGTCGTCGCGTTTCGGCGCGGTAGCGTGCCGGAAATTGTGGAGGACGGCGTTACCGGCTTCGTCGTCGACACCGAAGACGAGGCGGTCTCGGCATTACGAGCCGCGGCGACGCTTGATCGCGCGCGGATACGACAGCGTTTTGAAGCGTCCTTCACTTCTGATCGTATGGCGCGCGATTATCTGCGTCTTTATCGGCAGTTGGCTGCATGAGTCCGCTCGATATCGGTATTTTGACCTGGGCCTATCCACCAGAAAAAAGCGGCTTATCGCGGGCCGCACGGGAGATTGCCGAAGCGCTCGCGGAAACGGGGCAGCGCGTGCGAGTGCTGACATTGGACCGGGACGGCACGGACGGATGCGAGAATCTGCGCATCGTCGGCGTCTTGAAGCACCTTGGCTGGGCGAAGCGTCTGCTGCGCCGAGCGCCCGCAGCCGGTCATCTCGCCGCGCCGCTTGCGTTTCGCGCCGCCGTAAGAGCGGAACATGCCCGTCGGCGGTTCGATATCGTCGAAGGAACGAACTGGTATGCCCCCGGTCTTTTCGTATCGCGAGCCGGAAACCTGCCCTATGTTACGCGTCATTCGACGCCCGCGGCCACCTCCATCGAGCAGCCACCGACGCTCCGCAATCGCTGCGACGCCGAGGCCGCCAAGTACATCGAGGCTGTTTCGGCGCGTGCGAGCGCAGGGCATATTTCGAACCGCCGCGCGCATGGAGAGAGGATCGAGCGGCTCTATCGCTTGACGCCTGATGGCGCCCCCCACGCAACTGTTGGCTTAAGCCTTTCGCCTGAGTTTCTCGAACGAGCAAGCGCGGCACCCTACCCGGCAAACGCGTCGCCGCTCGAGATATTGTTCGTCGGGCGTCCGGAGGCGCGCAAGGGTTTCGATCTTTTGTGCGGCGCCTTGACGTTGCTTGCGTCCGAGGCCGAGGGTCGCGCGCACCCGCGTCTGCGTGCTCATCTGGTCGGGGTGACGACGGCAGACCTGCTGTTCGATGCCGAAGACGTAGTTGAGGTGCGCTGTTACCACCGTGTCGAAGAACATGAACTGCACGACTTGTTTTCCCGCGCGCACATCGTCGCCGCGCCGTCCCGCTACGAAAGTTTCGGTCTCGTCTATCAAGAGGCGCTCGCTTACGGACGGCCGCTCGTCGCGCTCGGCGGTGATGCAAGTGCGGCGGAAGCTTTGAAGGACGGTGGCGGTATTCTCGCGGCGGCGCCGACGGCGGGTGCGCTTGCTGCCGCTCTGGGTCGTCTTATCGGATCGGAAGCCGCACGGAATGAGTGTCGGGCACAGGCTCTCGCGGCGGCAAACGGGTTCACCCGCGCTTCACTCGCCAAAGAGACGCTTGCGCTTTACGGGCGCGCACTTAGTGCGGATCGAAAGGCCGTCGCAATGCCATCTCGTCCTCTCGCCGTCCTGCCCCGCGCTGCATCGCCTCATATTGCCGCGAACGAGCGCGAACCCGTCCTCCGGACAGATAATGATCGAGCGCGCCGAGCGGGCTGACCATACTGTCCTGCCAGCGCCCGTCGAGGTCGGGGCGTTCGTGCACGACGCCCGAATAGGCGACATCCCGGCGATTGAGGCGATATTGGATGTCGGGAAAGTGATCGCTTAAAGTACCATCGACGAAATTCCGGCGTTGGAACCCAATGGACCGAAGCCCGTCCTGCTCGCATATGCTGACCAGCCAGCCAAGGTTGCGTAGTAGGTGGTCGTCCGGACATTCATCGGTATCGATTTGCAGCATCCAACGGGTCGATGAGAGCGCTTGAAGCGCGGTCCGTTGCGCGCCGAAATCGTCATTCAGTGATCGCGTCACGATCTTCGTGTCACCCTGCGGCTCTCCGAGCTCCGAGACCGACCTATCGCTGTCCACAAGTATGATCGATTTGGAGAGATGGCTCGCGAGCCGCGTGCAAAGTCGGACGGCCTTAGGCAATTCTTCTACCCGCACGATCAAACCGAGTGTCACCGACGAAGCTGCCGAACAAGCGATCGGCGTTCGCAGAAGACTCGTTGCTCCGCTGCGACCATGACTATGTCGACGTGCGAACTGACGACGCTGTCCAATTTCTGCCACTCGCCGCCGCATACCAGTTGCGGCGATGCGAAGGGTATAATCATCAACGAGGACGCCGAGGCGTTTCAGGCGGGCGCCATCGAACCGGCGACGAGCGAGCGCTGTCGAGACTCGTACGGCGGCCTCCGCAGATGAAACACCGAAGCGTCGGCGAAGGCCGCAATGAGAGCAAGCGCGCCAGCCGCGCTCCGGTGCGGCGACCCAGTCGCGATTAGCGCACACCGGACAGCGCCCGGTCGCGATCATGCTTTTTTCAGCACCTCATAAGCAATCGATTTGCATCGCCCGCCATTCGATAAGGGCGCGGAGCAGGCCGTAATAGCGACGACGAGGTCCATTTCCGCGCGGAAGGTGATGCTGTCGCCCGCTTTTGACAGGGGCGGCAGAACTTCGATCGTCCCCGTCTTTCCATCGATAGGAACATTCATGAAGCAGTTGAAGGCCGTCGGGATGACATCTGATGCAATACCGAAAGGCTGAAGCGCTGCCGCCAGATTGCCAAAGCAGCCGCGGTGCGGGTTCTGATGACCGTAAAGCGTTCGAAACATCTCTGCCGAACAGGGTGACAGCAGGAAATCATGCGTGCCGACATCGTCCTCGACAATCGTGAGAAGGACGTTGCTGCGGTTTGAGTAAAGCGCGTCGCCGAGCCGGAGATAAAGTCGGCTGAGATAATCGAACGTGCGCCCGTTGGAGAGCGACTCGCCGTGATCTTTCGCGTTGAACGCCACGAGGTCCGACACCTGTCCGCCTTCGGGGTCCGTGATCCTCAGCGACTGACCGCGCGCAAGTTCGAAGGCCGTCCCGGTGCGCGGCTCAAGCGTGTGCATCGGTTCTCCGATCCTTGAAAGGGCAAACCCAGCCGTTCTCAACCCGGCGCCCGCTATACTGCCGCGCTTCCGACGTCTCGCCGTGCCGCGCGATCATCGGATTATCGCTGCCACAGAATATCCTGTCCCGGGTCAGAATGCTTTCCCGCATGTTTTCATAGCGGCCCTTCTCGCGCAGCTGGCGGAATTGGTCGTGAAGGTTGAAGACGATGGCCGGCGTCTCGAAACGGCGTGATTTTCGTGACGCACGCGGATGCAAACCGACGGCGAAAAAGCCCTGTCCACCAAAACTTAGGCCGAACTCCGGATCGACCGGATCAGCGCTGACGTTCTCGGCATAGGGTTGCCGCAGCCAAGCGTCCTTATCGGAAAGCGATTGCAACCGCGCCCACATGGCCCGTTCGAACTTTGCTTCGTCGAGGGTACGCGGCCCCCCGAAGATGGCGACGAAACTCATAAAGGGAGCAGACCGTCTCTCGTAACGCCGCGCGAAAGTAAGAAGCGCGCGGTGCAACGCCACGTCGTCCCAAGCAGATGTCAAATTGCGCGCGTGGTAAATTTCAACTTCGTCCCGGTTCGCAGCGGCCTTCGCGCCGACGCAGGGAAAGCCATGGTCGGCAATCCGATCAAGAAACGCGGCCTCTATCCGCGTGCGAACCGGTCTGGAAATACTCATCACAAAAGCCTTGCGCCAGAACAGCTTCTCAGGCTTCAGCATAGATAGATGCGGCAGGCGGATCGGTTGGCGAAGCGTACGACCAACGTGAGCCGTGACGATGCATGGGCCGCCAAACCTGAAACTGTCCTGTTTTTGATCGGAAGACGCCTGTGAAGCCGACTGACAAATTCATACGGAAATTGAAGGCGCGGCGGCCCGTTACGGATCATCAGCAAAGCCTTATCGAGAGCCTCTCGGACGACCTTCGCTTCTACGAAAAAGGTACCGATTTGGTCGCGATCGGAGATCAACCGGGCGAATCTCTACTCGTCATCGATGGCGTTTCGTGCCGGTACAAGGATTTCGCCGACGGACGGCGCCAGATTCTCGAGATGAATGTCCCTGGTGATTTCATAGATCTTCATGCTTATGTACTGGATCGGCTCGACCATGCGATCATGGTGCTGTCGGACTGTCACGTGCTGCACGTCTCCCACGAGCGCATCAAGGACGCCATGTCGGACGATGTCGGTCTCGCTGAAATTCTGTGGCATCAAACGATTGTCGATGCCGCCATTCATCGCGAATGGGTCTGTTCACTCGGCATCCGGTCGGCGACCGAACGTCTCGCGGCTTTCTTTTGCGAATTAACGGTGCGCCTTTCCGTTGTCGGCGCGATCGACGGGTTCCGATATCCCTTCAAGTTATCGCAGGCCGACCTCTCCGATTTCTGTGGCATGACCCATGTTCATACAAATCGGGTCCTGGGTGTCATGGACCGCGCGAACCTCCTCCGCTTCCGGCACGAAGAAGTGGAAATCCTCGACTGGCCCGCGCTCAAGGAGGTTGCGGCCTTCGATTACGTCTATCTCGACATGCCAGACGGATACGCATTGCCGTTTGAATGATGTCTGCCTGCGATATTTGACATCAAACGCGTCAGCCAACGTGTTGATAGAACCCATCAAAGTCATCTCGGTAAAGACGGCGTCTTTCGCGCGCATCAAAGCTATGCCGAATTCCAAAAAGAGTTGGCTGGATGGTAGCTACGGTCAAGATGTGCTGGCGCTTCGAGAAGCCAAAAACTAAATACGACCCCGCGGATCTCGTTTTCGGTCAGTTTCGAACACGCAATAGACTGTCAAATAAGGCCCGGCTACGGACCAACCCCCTATTGCGGCGAGGGCTATGTCTACTATTCCTACTTTTCTAGCCGAGATAGGTGGAAAGAATATTTTCAAAATACTCCTGACGGCCTGATCTTGCGGACGGTCGCAAGTCGGCCTCTAGCGCACCGTCTGCGATGGTCGAAAGCGTGGCGTTTTTCCCCGTCACCCATTGAAGGTCTCGCGCGGACCAACCTTCGTACCGGCTGTTACGAAGGGCCTCTAGCCGACCATCCAAGATCGCGCGCTCCGCCGCCAGAAGGGTTCGGGCGAGCGTGTCCATGCCGCCGATATGGGCGTAGAACATGTCCGCGGGGTCGACGGATTGGCGACGTAACTTCGTATCGAAGTTGAAACCGCCCGAGGCGAAACCGCCATTGGCGTAGATGTCGATCATTGCGGGCAAGAGATCGGTGGGATTGTTCGGATACTGGTCGGTATCCCAACCATTTTGCGGATCGCCGCGATTGATATCGATCGATCCAAAACAGTCGTTCGCAAACGCGGCGGCGACTTCATGCTCGAAACTGTGGCCGGAGAGCGTGGCGTGGTTCACTTCGATATTGACGACATACTCCTTCTCCAGCCCATGCCGATGCAGGAAGCCTGCAACGGTCGATACGTCGTAGTCATATTGATGTTTGGTGGGCTCCTGGGGCTTCGGCTCTATCAAAAGCTGGCCGGTGAATCCGATCTTGTGTTTGTGCTCGGCCACCAGGTGCAAGAATCGGGCGAGCTGATCCAGCTCGCGCTTCATGTCGGTGTTGAGAAGCGTGTCATAGCCTTCGCGACCGCCCCAAAGGACGTAATTTTCACCGCCAAGCCGATGCGTAGTCTCCAACGCCAATTTTACCTGCGTCGCGGCATAGGCGAAAACCTCCGGGTCGGGATTGGTCGCAGCCCCTGCCATGAATCGGCGATGGCTGAACAGGTTCGCGGTGCCCCAGAGAAGCTTGGTGCCTGTCCGCTCCATTCGCACGGCGAGCTCGTCTTCGGCCTTGGCGAGTTTCGCCTGATGATCGCGGAGACCGTCGGCCTCCTCCATGACATCGACATCGTGAAAGCAGAAGTACGCCGCGCCGAGCTTTTCGAAGAATGAGAAGGCTGCGTCGAGGCGCGTGGTGTTCGCGGCTTCGTCCATGGGACCTGTGAGCCAGGGCCGCCGGAAAGTGCTCTCACCAAAGATGTCGTGACCGTCCCAGGCGAAATTATGCCACATGCAGACAGCCACGCGCAGCTGCTCCGCCATCGATTTGCCGAGAACCTGCCGGTCCGCATCGTACCAGCGGAAGGCGAGGCCGTTCTCGCTGTCCGGACCTTCATATCGGATCGTCGGAATCTCGCCGAAAAAGTCAATCATGGTCGGGCCTCCTTCAAGGCTGGGTAAAGGTTTCGCCAAGCCTCATGACGTGCGGAAAGGTCGGCATCCGGCCTGACGACGGCGGTATGATTGGGCTTCGTTAATGGCCAGCCAAGCGCGAGGCCTGCAAGCTTTGCCGCTCCGAGCGCCGCACCCTCTTCGCCGCCTGCAACGGTGGCGAGCGGCCGTCTCAGTGCGTCGGCAATGATTTGCAGCCAAAGCGACGAGCGGGCGCCGCCACCAACGATGGGAAGCGGCTGTCCTTCATCGTCAGGCGCGACGCCGAGCGCGTCCTGGCAATCGCGCAATGCGAAGGCGACGCCTTCCAATGCCGCGCGGACGAGCGCGCCGCGGTCCGTCGACATCGTAAGACCCGACCATGCACCGGTCGCCATCGGGTCGTCATGCGGTGTGCGTTCACCACTGAGGTAGGGTAGGAAGTAGGGGCCGTCCGCTTGCGCTTCGGCGGCGGCGGCGAGCGCCTCGTCAGGGCCTCCGAAGCCGGTCAGTCGGGCGGCTGTGTCGAACGCGCTGGCAGCAGACAGAATGACGCCCATCCGATGCCAGCGTTCCGGCACGGCATGGGCGAAGCAGTGGACGCCGAGAGCCGGGTCGCCGCGCGGCGCGTCATCGGCGATGAAATAGACCCCGGACGTACCAAGCGACAGGAAGGCGTTTCTGTCTTCGACGGCGCCAAGTCCGACGGCACTGGCGGCGTTGTCGCCGCCGCCCGCAACGACCGGACATTCGGCAACGCCCCAAATCTTGGCAATGTCCGCTGATAAGGTTCCGGTCATATCCGGACCCTCCACGAGAACGGGCATGTGCGATTCTGATAAACCGCAAGCGGCCAACATCTCGGCGGACCACGTTCGCGCACCGATGTTTAGCCAGCCGGTCCCCGCAGCGTCGCTCATGTCACTGAAGAGTTCGCCTGTCAGTGAGAACCGCACATAGTCTTTGGGCAGCAACACATGTGCCGTCGCTGCGAAGGCGTCCGATTCGTGCGCGCGAACCCAATGAAGCTTTGGCGCAGTGAAGCCTGGCATCATCTTGTTTAACGTGATGTTGCGAGCCGCCGGGACGGCGGCTTCTATGGCGCGACAATCGTCGGCGCTGCGGCCGTCGTTCCAGAGGATGGCTGGGCGGAGAACGTGTCCATCGGCGCCGAGCAGGACAGCGCCGTGCATCTGGCCAGTCAGTCCGATGACCTCAACCCCGCGCCGCGCGGTTTCTGGTAAGGAGAGCACGGCCTTATCAACCGCGCGTAACCAGTCGGCGGGGTCCTGCTCGGACCAGAGCGGCTTCGGTCGGCTGACCGAGAGCGGGGCGGCCGCAGACTGAACGCCGCCGTCCGCTGACAGGATCAATGCCTTGACCGACGAGGTGCCGATATCGATCCCGAGAGCGCTCATGACAGCGTGAAGCTTATAGTGCCCGAGAGTGTCGCGCCCGGCGATAGCGTTGTCATGTCATCCACGTCGTTCGGCCTGTGGCTAACCGGTTCCAAACAGAGCGTTTCGCCGTCGTCCGGACGGTAAAAATGCAGGTAGCGGAAAACAGGATCGGCGGTGATCGTCAGTCGATGGCGCGGCCAATTGATGGCAGTTGTGCGGCTCCAACCGGTCAGGCAATTGTCGGGATGCGATGGCAATGCTTCCGGGTACGGCCCCTGCCCGGTCGGGACACCGTCTGCAGACGCGAGGATCACCCCGTCCGCAGCGACTTCTATGTCCGCCTCGCTAGCCAGCGCAAAATAGGGGTGAAGGCCGATCCCGGCAGGCATTTCCGTGCTCGTCTCGTTGGTAACCGACAGCTCCACCGACAACTCATCTGGCGAAAGGCAGAGCCGCTGCCGGGCCGTAAAGGTCCACGGCCAGCCCGGACCGTCATGGCGATAGGCCATCGCCAGACAGTCATCGGCCTTGTCGACGATCCGCCAGTCGTCGCGCCACGAGGTGCCATGAATGGCGTGCGGTTCTGCGATCGGGTCTGCGATAAGTGGGTACTCTTCGCCGTCGAAGGAAAGGGACGCGTTTGCGATCCGGTTTGCAAAGGGAATGAGTGGAAAGCAGCCACTGTCTAGCGGATCGGGCCGACCGTCCGTCGTTTCAAAAGTCCGGAAAATGTCTGTGCTTCCGACCCGCCACATGGTCAAAAGGCCACCGCGTAGATCGGTTTCCACAACCGCGTCGCTTGATCGAAGTCGATGGGCCGTCACAGCCTTATCCGAACGCCCGCCTCCATATCGAGCGCGCTCGAAGCGCCTGCTGCAAACAGGTAGTCACCCGGTTCGTGCGTCCAGAGACCCGTGGCTTCGTCATAATATGCGAGGTCGTCATAGGGCACCGACATGCAGACAGTTTTGGTTTCGCCCGGCTCAAGCGCGACGCGGGCGAAACTGGTCAGCTGACGCTCGGCGCGCTCGACGGCATTGCCCGGCGTGCGGACGTAGAGCTGCACCACCTCGTCAGCCGGAATGTCACCCTCGTTCGTCACGCTGACAACGACGTCCACACCGGTCGGCGCAAGGTGCAGCTGCAACCCGCGATAGCTGAACGTCGCGTAGGACAGGCCGTGGCCGAAGGCATAGCGCGGGGCGTTGCCGTCGCGGGCCAGCTTTGTGTAGCCGTGCCACATATCATAATCGATCTCGGTCGCGGTACGGTCGAACCAAGGATAGTGATCGGCGTCGCTCGCGACGCTGAAGGGCAGCTTTGCGGACGGGGAAACGTCGCCGAAGAGCAGGCGTACCAGGGCATGACCGCCCTCCATCCCGGCATAAAAGGTCTGCAGGATCGCACCCGCTTTCTCATGCCAACGTTCGACCATCACTGCCGAGCCCGCGACGATTACCACAATGATGGGTTTGCCGGTTTCGGCGGCCGCGTCGATCAGCGCGATCTGATCGTCGGGAAGGTCGAGGCTCGCCCGGTCTCCGCCGCGGGTTTCGCTCTGGCCCTGAGGGCGGTCAGGAAGCGCCTCTTTCACGCTGTCCGGGACGCCGGGCGGCACGA
>JBAUIQ010000154.1:0-1696 GCA_049683075.1 Pacificimonas sp. | reverse complement strand
GCATGAAACAGATCCCTTTTGTGATGGTCAAACAAGAGGGGATGGTATGGGCCGAAATTGCAACCCTAATTTTGGGGCATTGTTCTTTTCCGCCGAGTACTCGCCACTTTGCAGGTCGAAACGGCGCGCGGCATCGATCAGAGATCGGTTTGACGCGTCAGGACCGTGAGTTTGGTGCACCGTCGGAGCGGCATAAGAATTTGGCGCAAGGGACGGAAATGGTCTATGGCGAATCCGGCCGTCGCTTTCCGAAATGGAGTGAGGCCAAACGAAGCCACGTCCACGCCGTCGAAGTCGCTTGGCACGCGGGCAAACCGGTCAGGGCGCAAATCGAACTGCGAGACCGACGGGCGTCCATGCCTCCGACCAATGCAGCTGAGCGGGCAGGATGAACTGCACCGATTCTCCCCGAGCCCGGCTAAACAGTGGGCTTAGGCGGCCAGTTCAATAGCTGTCCATTTCCATGGCAGAAGGCCTTCGAGGCGCGATGTGGGCATGTCGGCGATGCGCGCGAGCATCTTGGCAAGCCATAACTGGAGATCACTGCCCCTGTGCATGGCGGTGGCAATCAGGGCGTGGACGAATGCGGCGCGCCCATCGCCGCAGTCCGAGCAGGCGAAGAACCACGCCTCGCGTCCGGGGGCGACGCAGCGGGCGGTCACAATATCAGAGCGCTAGGCCGGTTCGGCGATACGCTCGGGCAGGTTCTGCGGCATCTTGATAAGCTGGACCGGGCAGGTCATCACATCGGCCGAAATCTCATGCGCCGCGAGCACCGGGACATGGATGTTGTTGGACGCGAGAAAGTTTCGCAAACGTCGACGGATGTCCGTGGACGTTATGACGGTGACCTGCTGATTGCCCTTGCGCTCGGTACGGATCAGGCTGCGGAACGCGGCCACGATCGGATCGATCAACTCGGCGTCGAACATCAGGCCCTCGATTGAGGCGAGGTTGCCGGTGCGTTTGGCGTCAGCGATGGATTTGCGGGCGAGGGTTTCAAGCTCCGGGTCGATCATCGCGATACCGAGGAGGTTCTCCGGCCCCGCGATCAGATGGCAGAGCTGCCGCTTGAGAGAGCCGCGCAGACATTCCGAGATCAATACCGGCCCCGCGCCGGGATTGGACTGCGTCCAGTGGACCAGCGCGTCGAGCACCAGACGCGTGGGTCTGAGCGGCACGCCGTCCTCGATCAGATAACGCAGCGTCTGCATCAGGCCGGTCGGCGACAGCGCCTCCTCGACCAGCGTCACGCTGTCCGTGTCGATCTCGCGGGCCTTGTCCATGAACGACACGAACTCGCTCTTGGAGAACAAGGTGCCGAGGTTCTGCTCATAGACGCGGAAGATCAGCCGGGCCAGCGCCTGCTCGGTCTCGACGGGTGTCAGGCGCAGACCGTCCAGCGCCGCGCGATGCTTGCGCGGCACCCAATAGCCCTGCACGTCGATCCAGTCCACGCGCTGCAGCTCGCCCTCCTCGCAGTCGAGCAGATCGCGAAGCTCCTCGCCGGCCTCGATCAGCGTGGCCCCGGCGGGGATCTCTTCGTTGTGGATCGGAACCTCGTCCAGCTCGACCACGATTTCGCCCTGCGGCACCATCCCGTCGTTGAGCACCTCGGGCCGGGGGAAGGCGACGCCACGGGCGGAGTGAAGTTTCTGGAAAACGTCGTCGATGGCCGAATCGAAGCGGTCGAAGT
>JBAUIQ010000153.1:0-21730 GCA_049683075.1 Pacificimonas sp. | reverse complement strand
ATATCGGCCGGCGTACGCCGGTTTGAGGAAAGCAAGGAACAGGCCTTTGTCGTGGGCGTCTCCCTTCCGCTTCCCTTCGGCAATCGCAACCAAGGCAATATCGCCGCCGCACAGGCACGCCTGACGGCGGCGGCGGCGCGCGAGGCGGTTACGAGAACGGATTTCGGACTTGCGGTCGAACAGACCCGCTCCCGTTACCTTGCGGCTGAAACGCGCGTCCTGACCCTGTCATCGACGTCGCTGACGCAGGCGGAGGAGGCGCTCAGGCTAGTGCAAATCGGCTACCGCAATGGGCGTTTCCCGCTCATCGAAGTGCTCGCCGCGGCGGATGCCCGCGACACGATCAGACAATCCCTTATCCAGGCTCAGGAAGACCGCGGCCGTCTCGCCGCGCAGCTCATCTGGCTGGCCGCGCAATGAGGACCATGACCATGACACGCAAAACCCTAGCCGTCGCAACCGGCCTTCTTATCGCTATCGTTGCTGCCGTTTTCCTGTTTTGGCCAAATGACGAACCCGAGCCGGTTGCCGAAGAAGCACATTCCGAAGCCGAAGCGCCGGAAGGCTTCATCGAGATTGACGCCGAAAGGATGCGCGCCGCGAATATCCAGGTCGAAATGGTCGGACGCGGGTCGTCGGTCGAGCTGGTCTTTCCCGCCACCGTCGCCGCCAGCCCGTCGTCGAGCGCGCGCATCGACGCCCGCGCGTCAGGCGTCGTACGCAGCATTTCTAAGACGTTGGGTGACACGGTCCGGCAGGGCGAAACCATCGCGCGGATCGAAAGCGCCGAGGCGGCTACCCTGGCGTCGCAGCTGAGCGCGTCAAGGGCGCGTGTCGAGGAACTGCGTGCGAACTATGAACGCGAACAGCGCCTGTTCGATGAAAATGTCACGGCGCGTCAGGATCTCGAAGCGGTGCGGGCGAACCTTCGCGTCGCGGAATCGGACCTGTCGCGCGCCCAGGCTGCGGTGGCGGCGGCGGGTGTCAGCGGCAATGGCCGTTCGCTCGCCGTCACCAGCCCGCTGACGGGCCGCGTGACGGCGGCGCCGATCGTGCTGGGATCATTTGTCGCGGCCGGGGACGAGCTCTACCGCGTGGTGGACCCCCGCGACATGCAGGTCGAGGTCGCGCTTCCTTCTGCGGAGGCGACGCGGGTTCAGCCGGGCGATGAGGCCATTCTAGAACTTCCCGGCGGTCGGGAGGAACGTGCCCGCGTACGTTCGGTAACACCCGCACTGGATATGGACAGCCGCAGCGCGACCGCCGTCCTGAAGCTGGCACGGCCGATCGCCGAACTGCAGCCCGGCGCTTTCCTCCAGGCCCGCATTCTGCCCTCGGAAGAGATCGACCGGGACCGGGTCTCCATCCCTGAGGCGGCCGTGCAGACACTCGACGGCCGCGAGACGGTGTTCGTTCGCACGAACGCAGGGTTTCAGGCGCGTCCTGTCATTACCGGTTCGCGCTCGTCAGGCCGCGTCACCATCGAATCCGGTCTTGAGCCGGGGCTCGAAATCGCAACTGAAAACGCATTTCTGCTGAAAGCGGAACTCGAAAAGGAGGGCGCCGAACATGGCCATTGAGACCGCGCATGACGAGCGCCCTTCGGAGGCGAACCACGGCCCGATCGGGGCGATTCTCGATATCGCCGTCCGGTTCCGCTGGGCGATGATCGTTCTAACGCTGGGCATTGCTGCTTATGGCGTGCTCAACCTCCTGCGGCTCCCCATCGACGCCGTACCGGACATCACGAACGTCCAGGTGCAGATCAACACCGAGGCTCCGGCCCTGTCGCCCGCGCAGGTGGAGACCCAAGTGACCTTTCCCGTCGAAACCGGGCTGGCGGGCATCGAGGGGCTGGAGATGACCCGCTCGATCTCGCGCAATGGTTTCAGCCAAGTCAGCGCGATCTTCGAGGAAGGGACGGATATCTATTTCGCCCGCAGCCAGGTGAACGAGCGCCTGGTCCCCATCCGGGCCGCGCTTCCCGAAGGGGCGGAGCCGGTCATGGGACCGATCTCGACGGGCCTTGGCGAAGTCTTGATGTACACGATCGAATTCGAACATCCCGGCGGCAGGGATGCGCCGATTGGCAGCGCGACCGGCTGGCAGGCCGATGGCAGTTTCGTGACCGAGCGTGGCGACCGGCTGGACAGCGAGGTGGCGAAGGCTGCCTATCTCAGGACAGTGCAGGACTGGGTCGTCGCGCCGCTGATGCGGTCCGTCGACGGCGTTGCCGGCGTGGATTCTATCGGCGGGTTCGAGAAGCAGTTTCTGGTTCAGCCCGATCCGGCACGCCTGACGGGCTACGGCCTTGCCTTCGACGAACTGATCGAGGCGCTTGAAGCCGCCAACCTGGCCGAGGGCGCGAATTTCGTGGAACGCTCCGGCGAGGCGCTTCTGGCCCGTGTCGATGCGCGCCTTGGCGGTATCGAGGATATCGAGCAGGCCGTCGTCGCAACGCGCGAAGGCGTCCCTATACGCATCGGCGATGTGGCCACGGTTTCCATAGGCGGCGACCTCCGTACGGGTGCCGCCTCGCTAAACGGCGAGGAAGCGGTGGTCGGCACAGTTCTGATGCGCGCGGGCGAGAACAGCCGCACCGTCGCGGCGGGTGCGGCGGACCGGCTGGACGAAGTGCGCGCCTCGCTGCCGGACGGCGTCATTGCCGAAATCGTCTATAACCGTTCCTCGCTGGTCGATGCGACGATTGCGACCGTCGAGAAAAACCTTCTCGAAGGTGCGCTGCTCGTCATCGTCGTCCTGTTTCTGATCCTCGGCAATTTCCGCGCGGCGATCATCGCGGCGCTGGTTATCCCGTTGTCGATGCTGATGGCGGCGATCGGCATGAACCGGCTGGGCGTATCGGGCAATCTGATGAGCCTCGGCGCGCTCGATTTCGGGCTCATCGTGGACGGCGCGGTCATCATCGTCGAGAATAGCGTCGCGCGGCTTGCCGCCCGGCAGGAACATGAGGGACGGCTGCTGACCCTTGGCGAGCGGCTGACCGAAACGCGCCTAGCCGCGCAGGAAATGATCAAGCCGACCGTTTACGGACAGGCGATTATCCTCCTAGTGTTCGCGCCGCTGCTGACCTTCACCGGCGTCGAGGGGAAGACCTTCTCGCCGATGGCGATCACCGTGATGCTGGCACTAGGTTCGGCCTTCATCCTGTCCCTTACCTTCGTCCCCGCGATGATCGCGGTGCTCCTGAACAAGAAGCTGACGGAAAAGGAGGTGAAGCCGATCCGCATGGCCAAGGAACGCTACGGGCCGCTCTTACGCAAGGCGATCGCCCGCCCCTGGCCGGTGATCGGTATCGGCGCGGCGATGTTCGCCTTCTCGGCGCTCGTCTTCACCTTCCTCGGTAGCGAATTCACGCCCCAGCTCGACGAGCGCGATCTGGCGGTACAGTCGCTGCGCATTCCTTCGACCTCGCTCGAACGGTCGCTGGCGATGCAGCGGCGGGTCGAGGACAGGCTGGAGGCGTTTCCGCAGGTCGAACTCGTCTTCTCGCGGACAGGCACGGCGGAGGTCGCCAGCGATCCGATGCCGCCAAACGCGTCGGATGCCTATGTCATCCTGAAGCCGCGCGATGACTGGCCAGATCCCGATCTTTCAAAAGACGACCTCGTCGCGGAAATGGAGGAATCGCTAGGCGGCCTGATCGGCAATCTCTACGAGTTCAGCCAGCCGATCGAGCTTCGCTTCAACGAGTTGATCGCGGGCGTTCGCGGCGATGTCGCGGTTAAGCTGTACGGCGACGACCTGACCGCCATGACGGCGGCGGCGAACGACGTCGCCGCCGCCCTGCGAGACGTCGAGGGCGCGGCGGACGTGAAGGTGCAGCAGGTCACTGGGTTCCCGACCCTCGACATCGCTTTCGACCGGCCGACCATCGCCCGTTACGGCCTTCGGGTCGAGGATGTGGCCCAGTCCGTGGCTATCGCCCTTGGCGGCAGGCCCGCGGGGCTCGTCTTCGAAGGCGACCGGCGGTTCGAGGTGGTCGTGCGGCTGTCCAACACCGCGCGCGACGATTTCGATCAGCTCGGATCTCTGCCCATCGTCCTCAACAATGGTGCCACTATCCCGCTGCGCGCCGTCGCCGATTTCCGTGTGGTGGACGGCCTTGCCGAGGTAAGGCGGGAACAGGGCCGCAGGCTCGTGATCGTCTCCGCCAATGTGCGCGAGCGAGATCTCGGTTCCTTCGTCGAGGAGGCGCGTGACCTTGTCTCCGCGCAGGTCGAACTGCCCGCGGCGTCGTTAATCGAATGGGGCGGGCAGTATCAGAACCTGCAGGCCGCGCAGGAACGGCTACAACTCGTCATTCCGATTGCGTTCGCCGTCATCCTTCTGCTCCTCTATATGGCGGTGGGCGGCTGGGTTCCGGCGCTGGCGGTGTTCAGCGCGATTCCGCTCGCCCTTGCTGGCGGGGTCTTCGCGCTGGCGCTTAGGGGTCTACCCTTCTCCGTCTCGGCGGCCGTCGGGTTCATCGCGCTTTCCGGTGTGGCGACGCTCAACGGCCTTGTCATGGTGACGGCGATCCGCCAGCGGCTGGACCGCGGTGTTGAACTTGCGGAAGCCATCGTCGATGGCGCGCTCGCAAGACTTCGGCCCGTGCTCATGACGGCGCTGGTGGCATCGCTCGGCTTCGTTCCCATGGCGATCGCGACGGGAACGGGGGCAGAGGTTCAGCGGCCGCTGGCGACCGTGGTCATTGGCGGACTGATCACGGCCACCGCGCTAACGCTGTTCGTGCTACCGGCGATCGTCAGGCTGGTCTTTTCCGACGGCCGAGAGAAATCCTCCTGGCGCGAAACATGGTTCCGGAAGCTGCGCCGCAACGCCACGCCGGAGGAACAGGACGAGGTCCAGCAGGTTACCTAAATGGGGAGAGCGATATGATGTTTGATGAACCAAAGACCGTGCCGACCGGAACGGCGGCCAGATGCCGTCCGATTTCCATTTGCACGAGAGCGGCTGCTATGGCGACTCTTTGTTATCCTGAATGGGCGCGGTCATGAGTGGCGAGGGCGAACTTGATCTCGGATCGGCGGACAAGCGCCGTACACTCTGGATCGTCCTCTGGCTGAATGTCGCGATAGCGGTGGGATTCTTCATCGTCGGCTATTTCGCCGATTCCAACGCGCTTCTCGCCAACGGCCTCGACAATTCGTCCGATGCCATCGTCTATGCGCTCAGTCTGCTGGCATTGACCCGGTCGCGGACATGGAAGCGCGGCGCGGCGCGCTTCTCTGGCGTCATGCTGCTGGTCTTCGCAGGCGGCGTGATCCTCGATGCCGTCAGGCGCTTTCTTGAAGGGTCCGACCCAGGCGGCATCATGATGATGGCGATGGCGGCGGTCGCGGGCGTCGTGAATCTGATCTGCCTGCGCCTTCTGCAGAAAATGCAGGACAAGGACGTCAACATGCGCGCCGCCACGACCTTCAGCTTCAATGATTTCATATCGAATGGCGGCATCATCATCGCCGGGATTATCGTGTGGCTGACGGGCGCGAACTGGCCCGATCTGGTCGTCGGCATCGCGGTGGCTGGTATCGCTGTTTATGGCGGCATCGAGATCCTTCGCGATGCGCACATGGACGTACATGACGAAGGCGGGACCGAGCACGAAAAGGGCGACATATTCAGGAAATAGCGGTCCGTCCTGGTCTGAAGAACCGCCCGCCCGCGGCCCCTAGAATTTCATGACCGCGAGCTTCTCCTGCGTTAGATCGCGCATCGTATAGCCGATCCCGCCGGTGCCGTAGCCGGACTGCCTTCGTCCAGCGAAAGGCATCCAGTCGACCCGGAAAGCGGTGTGGTCGTTCACCATCACCGCCGATGCGTCGAACTCCAGAACGGCGCGCCTTGCGAAGGCCATACTGTCAGTGAAAACGGCGGCCTGGAAGGCGTAGGGCAGCGCATTGGCCTGCGCCAATGCGTCTGCAACATCGTCATAACCATAGAGGCAGACGACCGGGCCGAAGATCTCATTCGACGAGACATCATCGTCCGGACCCGGTTCCCGCAGGATCGTCGGCGCGTAGAAGCGTTCAGAGAGGCGGTTTCCGCCCGTCACGACCTGCCCGGACGACCGCGCGACCCAGTCCGCGACCCTGTCGACCTCGCCGGTGCGAATCAGAGGACCGCAATCAGTCCCTTCAGTCTTGGCGTCCCCGACCTTCAGGACTTCTACATGTGCCGCGAGCTCTTCCGAAAACGCATCGAGGGTCGCGCGCGGGACGAAAACGCGCTGCACGGAAACGCAGACCTGGCCGCTGTGATAATATCCGCCTTTGACGAGGGCAGGGATCATGTCGGCGAACGCCGCGTTACGGTCGATCAGGACGGGCGCCGCGCCGCCATGTTCGAGGGCGTAGCGCGTTCCGGGTGCCAGTTTTGAGCGGAGCATCCATCCCACCTTCGCCGAGCCGATGAAGGAGAAGAAACCGACGCGCGGGTCCGTGACCATCTTCTCCGCGACCGGGATGTCGCAGAGCGCGAAGCGGCACCATTCCTTGCTCAGACCAGCCTCGTGCAGGAGCTCGACGAGCAGCCTGGCGCAGAGCGGCGTGTCCTCGGCAGGCTTGACGATCACCGGGCATCCGGTCGCCACCGCGGGTATCACCTGGTGCACGATCAGGTTGAGCGGATGGTTGAAGGCGCTGACCGCAACGACCGGGCCTATCGGTTCGCGAAAGGTGAAGGCCACCCGGCCCGCGCCGCTTTCGGTCAGGTCCATGGGAATTTGCTCGCCGCGCTCTGCAAGCAGTTCGCCTATGGCCAGCTCCACCCCGGCAATCGCTCGATCCGTCTCCACACGAGCGTCCTTCAGCGGCTTGCCACCCTCGGTCGCGATCAGGAGGGCGAACTCCTCCCTCCGCGCCTCGATTGCGATCTTCGTTTTCTTCAGGATCTCGATACGCCGATAGGCGGGGAGGGCGTCGCGATCGCGGTGCAGCTTCGTCATCTCCTCCAGCCAGCGATCGATCTCATCCCAGGACGTCAGCGGCACTTCGCCAACCTTGTCGCCATTGCTCGAATCGAGGACGATGACCATATCGCTCATGTCGGTGCCTTCCGCAGCGTAAGTTCTTCGCTCAGCACTTCGCGGTTCTGCGAGTAGTCGATCGCCGCTTCGATGATATGCACGCCGCCGTCCGCGAACGCTTTCTCTATGGTCGGCTTCAGGTCATCGGTCCGCCCAATCCGGTGTCCCTTAACGCCGTAGCTGGCCGCATAGGTGACGAAGTCCGGATTATCGAACGTCAGCCCGAAGTCGGGAAAGCCATCCTCCTCCTGCTTCCAGCGGATCATGCCATAGGCATTGTCGACCAGGATCAGGATGACGAGGTTGAGGCCGAGACGCCGGGCGGTCTCAACCTCCTGACTGTTCATCATGAACCCGCCATCGCCGCAGATCGCCATGACTTTCCGGTCCGGCTGCAGCATGGCCGCCATCATCGCCGAGGGCAGTCCGGCGCCCATCGTCGCAAGCGCATTGTCGAGAAGGACGGTGTTCGGTTCATAGGCGTCATAATTGCGAGCGAACCAGATCTTGTAGATCCCGTTGTCCAGCGCGATGATGTCCTCGCGCCCCATCGCGGACCGCACGTCCGCCACGATACGCTGCGGTATCATCGGGAACCGTCCATCGTCCGCGCCCCGCGTGACATGGCTGTCGATGGCGTCGTGCAAAGCCAGGAACGCGGCATCGTCGCAGACGACCCGCCCGACGCGCTTTTCCAGTCTCGCGATACTCGCAGCGATGTCGCCGATCACTTCCAGCTGCGGGAAATAGACCTCGTCCACTTCCGCGGATTTGTAGTTCACATGCACGACCTTCGCGCCGCCGCGCGTCATGAAGAAGGGCGGCTTCTCGACGACGTCATGCCCGACATTGACGATCAGGTCGGCCTCGTCGATCGCATCATGCACATAATCCGTCGCCGACAGCGCCGCCGTGCCGAGATAGTTCGGCATGCTTTCATCGACCACGCCCTTGCCCATCTGTGTCGACACGAAGAACAGCCCTGTCTTCTCGACGAAACTACAGAGCGCCTTGCGCGCGGAATGGCGGTTCGCGCCCGCGCCGAGCAACAGCAAAGGTTTCTCGGCCTTCTCGATCATGGCGGCGGCCTCGTCCAGAACAGTGTCGCCCGCCTCGGCATAGTGCCGCCGCGACGGGTCGAACAGCGCGGCGTCCGTTTCCTCCGCGGCGATGTCCTGGGGAAGCTCGAGAAGTACGGCCCCAGGTCGCTCTTCCTCGGCCAAGCGAAACGCCTCGCGGACGAGCGAGGGAATCGTATTGCCATGCACGATCTGCTTGGCGAACTTGCAGACCGGTGACAGCAGCTCCACCACGTCGACAATCTGGAACTGAGCCTGTCTGGACGTCTTGATGGGCTTCTGCCCGGTCAGCATGATGAGCGGAAACGCACCCAGATTGGCATAGGCCGCGGGCGTGGCGAGGTTCGTCGCCCCGGGTCCGAGTGTGGCCATGCAGACACCGGCCTTGCCGGTCAGGCGGCCATAGGTGGCGGCCATGAAACCGGCACCCTGCTCATGGCGAGTCAGGATCAGCTGGATCTTCGATGTGCGCAGCGAATCGAGGAGATCGAGATTTTCCTCTCCGGGAACAGCGAAGATATATTCGACGCCCTCCCGTTCGAGCGATTTCACCAAGAGGTCGGAGGCCTTCATGTTGCTTGTCCTTCAAAGTCTTGAAGGGTATCGGGCAGGGCGGCGGCATTGTCCAGAACGGTCCTGACGACTATTCATCCCCTAAATGGGTGCATGCGCGCCGGAAACATTCGGAAAGCACGGATTTCATGTCAGCGTCGGACAAACATAGTGGGCACGGCCACCACGGGCATAGCCATGGCGAGGAGAATCTCAGCGACCGGCAGCTGATTTTCGCTGTCGCGATCAACGTCCTCCTGACGCTTGCGCAGATCATAGGCGGCATTCTGTCGGGTTCGCTGGCGTTGATCGCCGATGCGTTGCACAATTTCAGCGATGCCGCGTCGCTAGGTCTCGCTTGGTTCGCGCGGAAGATCGGACGCCGCCCAGCCGACAAGCTGATGACCTTCGGCTATGCGCAAGGGGAGGTCGTCGCCGCTCTCATCAACCTCACGACACTTCTCATCATCGGCTTCTATCTTGTCGTCGAGGCCATCAACCGCTTCGCCGATCCGCAGCCGGTCGAAGGACTGACGGTTATCGGCGTGGCGGGTATCGCACTCGTCATCGATCTCGTCACGGCGGTCATCGTCTATCGGGGCGCGCAGGACAGTATCAACATGAGGGCCGCGTTCCTGCATAACGTCTCCGATGCGCTCGCGTCGGTCGGCGTTATCGTCGCCGGAATCCTGATCCTGCTTTACGATCTGTATGTAGCCGATCTCGTCATCACGCTCATCATTGCCGGCTATGTGATCTGGCAAGGCATCACCCTTCTGCCGCGCACGGTCCGCCTGTTGATGGGCGCGGTTCCCGATGAGCTCGTATTCGATGACATCGTCCGAAGCCTGCGCGCCGTGAACGGTGTCCGGAACCTGCATCATGTGCATGTCTGGAACATCGGTGAACATCATAAGGCGCTGGAAGCGCATCTGGTGCTGGAAGACTATTCGCAGCCCGGGTTCGAGACGTTGAAACGCGAGGCCCGCGCTATGCTGAAAGAGGATTTCAACATTGAGCATGCGACCTTCGAGCCCTGTCAGGCCGATGATTGCGATGACGACCTCGTGCCAGCGCATCCGGCGGCGCATGAAAGCGGAGCACATGACCATGATTGAGCTGGTGATCTGAGATTGGCGTCAGAACCTGCCCAGCGCTTCAATGATGCGGCAATCGCCGACTGTTCCCTGCTCGCAATTGACAAGGGAAAGGCGCAGTTCGGTCCGAAGCGCCATCAAGTCGGCAATCTTTTCTTCGATAGTGTCAAGCTGATCGCGCGTTAGCGCATCGACCGCGGCGCAGGACTGGTTCCTGTCATCCGCCAGCGTGAGCAGTTTCCGAACGCGCTTCATGGGAAATCCGAGTTCGCGCGCCCGGCGCACGAACCGCAACCGCGACACGTGCTCCGTACCGTAATCCCGGTAGTTGTTGGCCGCGCGCGCTGGGGGAGAGATTATGTTCTCGCGCTCATAATAGCGGATCGTCTCGGCCTTGATCCCGACCACCGCCGCCAATTCGCCGATCATCATCACTGTTCCTTTCACATCCTCGTCTCTTGACCTTGTAGCGACTACAAGGTGCATAGCGGCACAGAAAGCAAGGGAATCGAAGATGTCGCAAAAATGCTGCGGCCCGGAAATGGGCGACCAATCGCATAACGATCCGGTGTGGCGCCGCATTTTATGGCTCGCGCTCCTCATCAACGCCGCGATGTTCGTTGTCGAGATGATTGCCGGTCTGTCCGCCGACTCAAGAGCCCTGCAGGCAGACGCGCTCGATTGTCTCGGTGACGCGGCAAACTATGGTGTAAGTCTCTACGTCGCCGCGATGGCGCTTGCCTGGCGGTCGCGTGCCGCGGTGGTGAAGGCGGCAACCATGCTTGCTTTCGGTTTCTGGGTCATGGGCTCGGCCATTTTCGGTGCTATCGCTGGCGCGTCGCCCGAACCCGGCACCATGGGTGTCGTCGGTAGTCTCGCTCTGGCGGCAAATATTGCGGTTGCCGCCATGCTGTTCCGTTACCGCACAGGCGACGCGAACATGCGCTCGGTATGGATATGCTCGCGGAACGACGCGCTCAGCAATCTCGCCGTTCTCGCTGCGGCTCTCGGAGTGTTCGGCACCGGCGCGGCATGGCCCGATCTCTTGGTCGCGGCCGTGATGGCCGGCCTCGCCATCTGGGGCAGCATCGAGGTTTTTCATCAGGCCCGCGCGGAAATGCGCACCCCAATGTTCCGCGCACAAATGGAGGCAGCTAATGACGGTTCTGAACCATAGGCAGGTCGAGGGGCTCTACGACCGCATCGCTTCCCGCTACGAAACGCTTCTGTTGGGCTTTGGGCTTCTGGGCACTCCCGCGCAGCGCCGGATCCTCGTCCGGAAATTAAACCTCCGGTCTGGCAACACGGTCGTGGACTTGTGCTGTGGGACCGGCGCGAATTTTTCCGCACTACAAAAGGCTGTCGGCGCATCCGGGACGATCATCGGTGTCGATCTTTCCGCCGCCATGCTGGAACAGGCCAATGCGCGGTGCCGCCGCGAGGGATGGCAGAATGTCCGGCTCGTGAAAAGCGCGGTGGAGACCTTTAATATTCCGCCCGAAGCGCGTGCCGTGTTGTCGACCTTCGGCCTGGAAATGGTGCCATCTTATGCGCGGATCATCGAGAAGGTCGCAAGCCAATTGGATGAAGGCGCGCATCTGGGTCTCCTAGGTTTGAAACACCCGGAGGGTTGGCCCGAATGGCTGATAGACATCGGGGTTTGGCTTACAAGCTCATTTGGCGTGAGCCGTGATTACGCCGATTTTCAACCTTGGAAGGCGGCAGCGGAAGCGATGGACATAATCAACTATCAGGAATTTCTCTTTGGCGCGGCTTACCGCTGCGTCGCCGTTCATGCCTCAATTGAAGAATAAACCCAAATTGTTGAATAGTGCTCAAGCTTACAATTAGGTTTAAATTTGTGACGTTTTGGAGATTGGGTTATCGTAGATGAGACGGTAATCAGGGCAACCCAAGCCTGGTCAAGCAGCGACAGTTGCGCTGGCAGCGCCTCGTCTATCCCCGCGTAGGCGGGGCTGGGGTTCGTCCAGCGCCGGGCCGACATTGAGCGGGGTGACTTGCGTCCGTGTAGGCAGGCCGCTATCTCCTCGCCGTGCACAGATATCTTTCCCTTCTTGGTCGGCTAGTTGCGGTAGCGGTTACAGCGATGACGCTGTCCGCGCCCGGAATGGCCTGGAATGCGCATTTTCTATCGCACGGCCCGGATCAGATCGCGGCGGATCAACACCATCATCATGATCCTGAAGGCATCGATATTCACGATCATGCTGGTGAATCTGACGACCAACCGGACAGCTCTGATAGCGGCGCCCCTGCAAACGGACACAGCCACCTTCCCGGTACTCTAGCGATGATGCCTTTCGATCTACCGGGTGAACTGTTGACGAGCGCACCCCCGCAAGGCATTGAGCAATTCACCTTGCTTGAGCCCGACGAACCCGCGTCGACTATAGGCGCCCCTCCGGCTCAGCCACCGCGAACCGCATAAACCGGTAACGGCCGCACCCGCTTGGCGGGTGCGGCATATCCAGTTCGTGCGGAGCGCAATCATGATTTTGCAAAAACGCGCGCGTGCCCGGTGGGCACCGCGCATATTGATACTCGCGTCAGCCCTTTTTTCGTCTGCGCTGCAGGCGGAAATGATCGACGAAGGCGAGGCCGTGCGGCGCGTTCTGGCGGCGGCGCCGGAAACGGCCGCAACCACCGCGCGGCTCGATGCGCTTGGTGCAGCGCGTCAGCAGGCCGGCGTAAAGCCCAACCCCACTCTGGAAGTTTACAGCGAAAATTTCCTGGGCACCGGCAACGAACAGTTTGTCGATGGCGCTGAAGTCACGGCGAGCTATGCGCAGACGCTGGAGCGGGGAGGAAAACGCCGGGCACGCGTCGTGTTGGCCGATCGCGAAATCGGCATCGCCGAAGCCGAGGCTGTGGTCATGCGCCTTGAAATCGCTGCCCGTGCGCAAAAGGCGTATAACGAGGCAGTCACCGCCGATGCCTTGCTCGCGGTGGCAGAAGAACGACTTCAGACGGCGCGGGCGCTTGCAACAGAAGTTCAGCGGCGGGTCAACGCGGCACGCGACCCTCTGTTCGCCGGAACGCGCGCCGCGACCCGCGTAGAAGAAGCGGTCGTCGATGTTGAACTTGCCGAGCATGCTCGCGAGGCTGCGCTCATGCGCCTGGCCGCCCTGTGGGGCGGCAATTCCGAAAATCTCGAAGTTGCCGCGAAGGGCTTTTACCGCGTCGAGGATAATCTGACGATTTCCAATGCCATCGCCGCTGCCGACCTTGCCGTCCAGGCGGCATATCTTCGCCGCGCCGAAGCGGCGATTGATCTGGAACGTGCGCGTCAGGTGCAGGATCCGACCGTTCGCGGCGGCGTGCGCTATCTCAACCGGACATCCGATGTCGCTTTCGTTGCGGGCGTTTCCATCCCGCTGGCTCGCTTCGACACCAATCGTGCGAACGTGCTGCGCGCGGAAGCGGAGCGAAGGCAGGCCATCGCCAATATCGAAGTGACGCGTGTCACGCGCATGCGCGACCTTCGCCTTGTCCGCGAAATTGTGGAGGAAACCCGGCATGAAGCGCTCGCCATTCGCGATCGCATTCTCCCTGGCGCCGAAAAGACGCTGCGTCAGGTGCGCGAGGGCTATGCGCGCGGGGGATTTCGCCATGCCGATATCGATGAGGCCGCGCGCGCGCTGACCATAGTGCGAGAACGGCTCGCCGCCGCCGCCGCGTCCCACTGGGAAGCGCGCGTCCGCCTCGACCGTCTGACCGGCCGTTACGCCGCTATCCGTTTGCCAGAGGAACTACGTCCATGACCTTCCTACCTATCAGAGCGGGGCAGACCGCGATGTTCACGCTCATTGCCGCTGCCATCACCTTGGCCGGCTGTTCGCAATTCGATGCCTCGACATCTTCGGACGGGGAAGCGGAAGCAGCGGCTGCCGAGGATTATGAGCGGGGGCCCCATAATGGTCGCATGCTGCGCAGCGGCAATTTCGCGCTCGAAATGACCATCTTCGAAGATGGAACGCCGCCAGTATTCCAGGTCTACCCCTATGTTGACGGCGAACCCGTCGATCCGTCCGCCGTTCAGTTGCAGGTCGCCCTTGGCCGGCTTGACGGCGAGGTGAACCGTTTCGCTTTCACGCCGCAACAGGACTTTCTGCGCGGCGACGGCGTTGTCACGGAACCGCATTCCTTCGACGTGATGGTGACCGCGACCTATGACGGCGAACAGCATCGCTGGAAATACGATAGCTATGAGGGCCGCACGACGATCACCGCCGAGGGTGCGGAGAATGCCGGTATCAAGGTCGAGACCGCAGGGCCGGCCGACATCGGCGAGACGGTCGAACTGAATGGCACCATCGAACTCGACCCCGGAGCACAATCTGAAGTCGGCGCGCGTTTTCCCGGCAGGGTGATGTCCGTCGCAGCAAATGTCGGTGATCAAGTTCGGGCAGGCAGCCTGCTCGCACGCGTCGAAAGCAGCGAGAGCCTGCAGATCTATTCCGTAACCTCTCCGCGCGGCGGAATCGTCCTCGAACGCCGCACCAATGTCGGCGATGTGACCGGTAGCGATCCTATCTTCATCATCGCCGATCCCGCCAATGTCTACGCGGCGCTGAAGGTGTTTCCGACACAGATGGAATATGTCAGCCGCGGACAGTCCGTCACGGTCGAAAGCCTGAATGCATTTCGCAAGCAGCAAACCGCGATCCGCGATTTCCTGCCCATCGCGTCCTCAGCCTCGCAGACCCTGACGGCGCGGGCGCCGCTTCCGAACCGGGAAGGCTTCTGGCACGCTGGCATGGCCGTCCGGGGTATCGTCACCGTTTCCGAGGAGCGGGTGCCGCTCGCCGTCAGGACCGAGGCGCTGCAGGCGTTCCGGGATTTCACGGTGGTCTTCGCGAAGGTCGACGACACCTATGAGGTCCGCATGCTCGAACTCGGGCGGCAAACGTCCGAATGGACCGAAGTGCTGAGCGGTCTCAAGCCCGGCCAGCCTTATGTCAGCGAAGGCAGTTTCATCATCAAGGCTGACATCGAAAAATCCGGCGCGAGCCACGACCACTAGGAGCCGGACCCATGCTCGAACGCATCATCTCTTTCTCGATCCGCCAGCGCTGGCTGGTACTTGCCATCGTGCTCGGCCTCGCTGCGCTCGGTGTCTATAATTTCGGCCGCCTGCCGATCGACGCGGTGCCGGATATCACCAACGTTCAGGTGCAGATCAACACGGAGGCCCCGGGTTTCTCGCCGCTGGAGGCCGAGCAGCGGATCACGTTTCCGGTGGAAACGTCGATCGCCGGACTTCCGGGACTTTCCTACACTCGCTCGACATCGCGCTACGGCCTCAGTCAGGTCACGGTCGTTTTCGAGGACGGCACGGATATCTATTTCGCCCGCCAGCTCGTCAATGAACGCCTGCAAAGCGTCCGTGCGCAGCTTCCGGAAGGCGTGGAGCCGGAGCTTGGCCCAATCGCGACCGGGCTCGGCGAGATCTTCATGTACACCATCGAGCCGGAAGATCGCGCCCTGAAGCCGGACGGGACCCCGTGGACGGCAACGGATCTCCGCACGTTGCACGACTGGGTGGTCAGACCGCAGCTTCGCGCCGTACCGGGCGTGACCGAAGTCAACAGTGTGGGCGGTTACCGTAAGGAATATCATGTAACGCCATACCCCACGCGCCTCGCCGCCTTCGATCTCGGCGTCGAGGATGTCATCGAAGCGCTGGAAGCCAATAATGCCAATGTCGGCGCGGGCTATGTCGAGCGTTCGGGTTCGCAATATCTGATCCGTGTTCCGGGCCAGGCCGCTGGCGAAGAGGATCTGGCGAACATCATCGTGACGACCCGCGACGGTGTTCCCGTGCGCATCGCCGATATCGCCGACGTGGTCATCGGGAGCGAGATGCGCACCGGCGCAGCGACCAAGGATGGGCGCGAAGTCGTCCTTGGGACGATCTTCATGCTGGTCGGCGAGAACAGCCGCGATGTCTCCATCGCCGTCGCCGAGAAGCTCGAAGAGGTGAACGAGTCGCTGCCTGCGGGCGTCATCGCCAATCCAGTCTATGATCGTACGAAACTGGTCGACGCCACCATTGCGACGGTCGAGAAGAACCTTCTCGAAGGCGCGCTTCTCGTGATCGTCGTGCTGTTTCTACTGCTCGGCAATATCCGCGCAGCGCTCATCACGGCCGCTGTCATTCCGATCGCCATGCTGCTGACCATCACCGGCATGGTCCAGAACCGGGTCTCCGGCAATCTCATGAGTCTCGGCGCGCTCGATTTCGGTCTGATCGTCGACGGCGCCGTCATCATCGTCGAAAACTGTCTCAGGCGCTTCGGCGAGGCCCAGCACCGGCTCGGGCGGCTCCTGAGCCGCGAAGAGCGGTTCGGTATTGCCGAAACGGCGACGGCGGAGGTCATCCGGCCCAGTCTGTTCGGCATCGCCATCATCACCATTGTGTATCTGCCGATCTTCGCGCTTACCGGTGTGGAAGGAAAGACCTTCCATCCAATGGCGTTCACGGTGGTCATCGCTCTCGTTTCGGCGCTGCTGCTGTCCTTGACGTTCGTGCCTGCTGCCCTCGCGACCTTCGTGACCGGCAAGGTTAGCGAAAAGGAAAATCGCGGCCTGATCTGGGTACGAAACCGCTACGCCCCGGCGCTCGATTTTGCCATGCGCAATGCCAAGCTGGTCATTGCCGGTGCCGTCGGACTGGTCCTCGTGAGCGGGTTTGCCGCTTCGCGGATGGGTGCGGAATTCATTCCGCAACTCGATGAGGGCGACATTGCCCTCCACGCACTCAGAATTCCGGGCACCAGCCTGACGCAGGCGGTTGCCATGCAGGAGGCTCTGGAAACACGGATCAAGCAGTTTCCGGAGGTGGAACAGGTGTTCGCCAAGATCGGCACGGCCGATGTCGCCACCGATGCGGTCCCGCCCAGTGTGGCCGACACCTTTGTCATTATGAAACCGCGCGAGGACTGGCCAAATCCGAGGAAACCGAAGGATGTGCTCGTCGCGGAAATGAACGCGGCGGTGCAGCAGGTTCCCGGCTCACGATATGAGTTTATTCAGCCCATCGAGATGCGGTTCAACGAGCTCATCGCGGGCGTGCGCTCCGACGTCGCCGTGAAGGTGTTCGGCGACGATCTTGTCGAACTCGAAGAGACAGGCGCGGAGATTCTCGCTGTCGTTGAAGGCATAGCCGGTTCCGAAGATGCGCAGATGGAGCAGGTGACCGGACTTCCGTTCATCTCCATCGAACCGCGCCGCGATGCGCTCCTACGCTACGGCCTCAACATCGAAGACGTTCAATCGACCGTGTCGACGGCCATGGGCGGCACGCAGGCGGGCCAAATCTTCGAGGGCGACCGCCGGTTCGATATCGTCGTGCGGCTTTCGGAGACCCTGAGAAACGATCCGGCGATGCTCGGCCGCATTCCCATACCGCTACGGGGTGGTGGAACCGTTCCGCTCGCCGAAGTCGCGAATATCGAGACGACCAGCGGCCCGAACCAGATCAGCCGTGAGAATGGCAAGCGCCGCGCCGTCATTACGACGAACGTGCGCGGACGCGATCTCGGTTCTTTCATAGAAGAGGTGCGCGGTGAGGTTGCCGCCGAGGTCGAACTTCCGACGGGTTACTGGGTGGACTATGGCGGCACGTTCGAGCAGCTGCAATCAGCGTCCCGGCGCCTCCAGCTCGTGGTGCCGCTCGCGCTTCTGTTGATCTTCGGACTGCTTTTCACGCTGTTCGGGTCGGTAAAAGATGCCGCCATCGCCTTTTCGGGCGTACCACTGGCGCTTACGGGCGGCGTGTTCGCGCTGTTGCTGCGGGACATTCCCATGTCCATCTCCGCCGGCGTAGGCTTCATCGCACTTTCGGGCGTCGCGGTCTTGAACGGTCTCGTGATGATGACCTTCATCATAGCCTTGCGCAAAGACGGCAAACCGCTGGAGGCCGCCGTTCGCGAAGGTGCGCTTACCCGGCTGCGCCCCGTCCTCATGACCGCGCTCGTTGCCAGCCTCGGCTTCGTACCGATGGCGCTCAATGTTGGGCTTGGCGCGGAGGTGCAGCGCCCGCTGGCCACAGTCGTCATCGGCGGCATCATCTCCTCGACACTGCTCACGCTTCTTGTCCTCCCGGCGCTCTATTTTCTCGCGCACAGGCGCGGTGAGCGCGCGGTGCTGCGGGAAAAGCGTGAGGTCGCGGTCCCGCAGCCGGGCGCAAACGCATGAAGCTAAGGGAACCCGCCTCATGCTGAAAGTCCTTTCCAACCGGACGTACCGGCACCTGTTTACCGCGCAGATCATTGCGTTGGTGGGCACGGGTCTGGCGACCATTGCGCTGGGCCTTCTTGCCTATGATATCGCGGGCGGAGATGCGGGCGCCGTTCTGGGAACGGCGCTTGCGATCAAAATGGCCGCCTATATCGGCGTTGCTCCCGTCGTCGGTGCGTTCGCCGACCGGTTGCCGCGCCGGACGTTTCTGGTCGCGATGGACATGATCCGAATGGCGGTTGCGATCCTGCTGCCATTTGTGGACCAGATTTGGCACATCTATGTGCTGATCTTCGTCCTGCAATCGGCCTCGGCCGCGTTCACGCCCACGTTCCAGGCGACCATCCCGGACGTGCTGCCCGACGAGGCCGAATATACCCGCGCGCTGTCGCTGTCCCGCCTCGCCTACGACATGGAAAGCCTCGTCAGCCCCATCCTTGCGGCAGCCCTCCTGACGGTAATCAGCTACAATTGGCTGTTCGAGGGCACGGCGATCGGCTTTCTCATCTCCGCACTCATGATCGTGAGCGTTCGGCTGCCGGTAACAACGCGAAAGGCGCTGCGCAGCGGCGGGATCTGGGGCCGCACCCTGAGAGGCACGCGGATGTATCTGGCGACGCCGCGCCTGCGCGGACTGCTGGCGTTGACCCTTTCGGCCGCGGCGGCGAGCGCGATGGTGATCGTCAACACGGTCGTGATCGTGCGCGACCTCCTCGACCTGACACAGCGCGATTTTGCGATCGCACTCGGCGCTTATGGCGGCGGGTCGATCCTGGCAGCGCTCATTTTGCCGAGGCTGCTTGACCGTGTCGATGACCGGCCCGTCATGATCGGCGCCGCCAGCTTGCTCACGATCGTTCTTGCGGGCCTGTCTGTAGCTGGATTTTTTACGTCCTATAGCTGGGCGCTTATTCTCTCCAGCTGGTTCCTGCTCGGCG
The DNA here is from genome assembly GCA_049683075.1 of Pacificimonas sp. Classification (GTDB taxonomy): domain Bacteria; phylum Pseudomonadota; class Alphaproteobacteria; order Sphingomonadales; family Sphingomonadaceae; genus Pacificimonas. Next base: position 2,751 of record JBAUIQ010000153.1, on the reverse strand, counting down.
TCGCCTATTCGATGAGCGTTACGCCGGCAGGACGTCTTTTGCGGCGTTCCACCGGACCCGAAGACCGTCCGGAGATCTTCGCGGCCCAGTTCGCCCTCAGTCATGTGTGCTGGCTGATCGCCTACCCACTTGTCGGCCTGCTGGGCGCAGCCTTTGGGCAGGCCGCGGCCTTTGGCGGCATGACTTTGTTGGCGGCCGCGGGCGTTGTCGGCGGCATGATGCTCTGGCCGCGCGGCGACCAGGAAATCCTGCCGCACACGCATGACGACCTACCCCCTGACCACCCACATCTGATCGAGGGTCATGCAGGCGGAGTCGTCCGCCATGCCTTCGTTATCGACGATCTTCATCCCCAGTGGCCCGGACGCATCTGACGCCAGCGGGGAAGGCAAGGGGGACAGGCTCTGGCGGACCGTCCTCTTGTCCTGCCCTTGGAAAAAGTCTATTCCATGTCGGTGAGTTTCTTACGTCTTCTTACGCTGCTGTCGTTCAGCTTAGGTCTCTTCGTGCAGGTTTCCGCGCAGGCGGCGGCCATGCCGCAGATGGAAGTGCCGCAGGCTATGGATTGCGCCGAAATGGCGAAAATCATGACCGGAGACATGGAGAAACAGGGCAAAAATCCCGACACCAATGCTCCTTGTGAAAATATGTCGCTCGGCTGCCTAGTGGCGATGAACTGCATTCCGCCGCTTTTCCTTGTCGACCGCGCATCTGAAACCCTGCCGACGGTGGCGGTGGCAACGTCTTATTCTTCCGCGAATGCAGATATGGTCCGCGGTTGGCTACACGAGCCCGCGTCACCACCACCGCGAAACACGCGCGGAATCTAGGACTGGCGGACGCTTCGCGTCCGTTTCCGGGCTGACAATATACCAACGCGCTCCCCGTTAGTTGCGGGCGGCGGGGTATGGGCATCCCGATCCTCGGAACCGGGTGAGATATTATTATGACAATTCAGACCGGCGGGGCGCTACTGGCGCTACTGCTCGCCGCTTCCGCTGCGCAGGCGGAGCCGATCGGCTATGAACAGGCTCTTCGCGCCGCCCGTCAGGACCAGCCGCGCCTGCAGGCGGGCGAGCTGCGTGTCGAGGGATTGCGCGGCGCGGCGGACGCGGCGGATGAACTGCCCGACCCGCGCCTGCGCGCCGGGATCGTGAACATACCGGTGTCCGGTCCGGTCGCCTTTCAGTTCGATCGGCAGCTGCCGACGCAGATATCCGTCGGTCTGGAGCAGGATATCCCGAATCTAGCCAAGCGCCGCGCGCGTTACGGTCTTGCCGATGCGGACATTCGTATGGCGGAGGCCCGGCTGGGGCTCGAGGAAAGAAATATAGATGTGGCGGCGGGCAAGGCATGGATCGCCCTCCATTACGCGCAGCGCCGGATCGGTCTGGCACGCGAAGTACTGACCGAACTCCGCAAGCTCGTGCCGGTCGCCACCAATGCAGTGGCGTCCGGATCGTCGCGTCCCGCAGAAAGCCTGGCGATACGCCGGGAACTTCTGCTCATCGAGGACAGGATTACCGTCATCGAGGCCGAGCGCGAAGCGGCACGCGCGATGCTGGCGCGTTACGTCGGGATCGCCGATCCGGTCACCGAAGGAGCCGCCCCCTCCGCCGCTGTCGATGGCGCGGCGCTGCGGACAGCGATCGAAAGCAACCCCGAACTCCTGCTGGCCGATCGGCTGCGCGAGCGCGCCGACGCCAGCGTCCGGCTGGCACGGGCGGAGAAACGCCCCGATTTCGGTATGAGCGTCAGCTACGGAAGGCGGGATCCTGATTTTGGCGACACGGTCTCGGTGATGGGATCGGTCACCCTGCCGATCTTCGCCAGCCGCCGTCAGGATCCACGCATCGCCTCGGCAAGGGCTGAAGAGTCGGCCGCTCTCGCCGAACGCGAAGACCGGTGGCGCGCGCTGAATGCGCAGTTCGATGCTGATTTTGCCCGCTGGCGCAGCGAAATTCGTCAGTGGCAGCGTGCACGGGAGGAGCTTCTTCCCCTCGCGAATGACCGGGCGTCGCTTGAAACCGCCAGCTTCGCAGCCGGGCGCGCCGACCTCATCGACGTGATCGCTGCGAGGACCGCGCTCGCCCTCTTGCAACTGGATATCCTTGAACGGGAAGGCGCGGCTGTCGAAGCCGCGGCGACCCTCAGACTCACCTATGGAGGAGACGCGGGATGACCGTTACCAACGAACGATTCAGCCCGCGCCAGCGGTCCTACGTGGCGGCCGCCGCGATTGCTCTTGTCAGCCTGGCTGGCGGCTATGGCCTGTCCATGCTTGGCGGCGGTGAGGGAGACGCGGCGACCTCCTCTTCGGACGCTGCCTGCGAGGAGGTGCTATACTGGTACGACCCGATGGTACCGGGTCAGCGCTTCGACGAACCGGGCAAATCGCCCTTCATGGATATGCAGCTGGTTCCGAAATGCGCGGGCGGCGATGCGGCGGGCGGCGCGGACGGCGTCAGCATCGACCCGGCAATCGCGCAGAATTTCGGCGTGCGAACCATGGCGGCGGAAATGGGCATGCTGGAGTCCGACACGTCGGTGACGGGAACGCTCGCCTATAATGGCGGCGATGTCGCGACTGTGCAGCCGCGCGCGGGCGGATATGTCCAGCGCGGCTACGGCCTCGCGCCGCAGGACGTGGTTGCGAGCGGCGCGCCCATCGTCGACCTTCTCATTCCGGAATGGGGCGGCGCGCAGCGCGAGTTCCTCGCAGTTGCCGCCACGGGCGATGCGGCCCTGACC
>JBAUIQ010000152.1:0-12761 GCA_049683075.1 Pacificimonas sp. | reverse complement strand
TCTCCTTAAAAGCGATACGCCAAGAACAGCTCGCGTCAGATGATCCCGAGGCGACGCCAAAGGGCGACGCCCGCGCGGTTATAGTCGGTCATGACGGCAACAAGCTTCCGAAAGCGGTCGGCATCGCCAATCTCTGCCGGGAGCAGGGGGTCGAAGTTGATGAGGCGAATGACCGACTGGCCGATGAGCAAGGTTTCGCGAGCGGCAGCCTGTGGAGAAATTCGATCGAGGTTCGCGAGGCTGGCATCCATAGCTCGGATCGCCTCATCATAGGCAAGAGCCAGGTGGTCCGTTGGCCATAAGGTGCGCCAGTCCGGGCCGGACGCCGCCGCCACATCTTCGACTGTCAGGAGTGTCGCGGCATCGTCGAGGCCGATGTCGATCAAATCTGTCCGCTGTGCTGCAAGCGAGCCAACGAGGTTCGCGGGACGGACCCACGCCTGTTCCGGCAGTTCGGCATAGCCGCCAAGCGAGAGCGCCCGATCGCGGGACCGCGCCTGCTTGCGATCGCTGCGCCCGACATGAGCGACGAGCACCATGGTCCAGTCACCATGCCAGTCGTGCGTGCGAGAGAGCACCGTCTCCCAATCGCGCAGCTTCGTCGTGAGGGCCGCTGTTTTCGGGCCCGGTCCGTAAACGCCCCGCGTCTCGCTGGTGAGCAACCCGGTCTTCGTCATGCGCGTAAGGGCGACGCGAATGGCCGTCGGTTCGATGCCGAACAAGTCCCCGGCACGCACCAGGCTTTCCGCCGTATGCGTGGTGGCGGTGGAGGCGCTGAGCAGAGACAGGATCAGCGTCTTCGCCGTCAGATGGCTCTGCGGCATGACTTCGAAATGATACCGATATTGACTCATGTCGCCTTTTCTTGTAACAAGATGCTCATGCGATGAGAGGATCTAGCATGGCCAAGACCGTCTCGGTTTCCGATTTTCTGTCCGGTGAGGACGTGCGGCGGTTGCAGCGGCGGTCGAACCTTCGCGCGAGCGTGATGGTGGCTTGGACGTGGGCGCTGATCGCCGGGGCGTTTGCGCTGGCCATCGTCTATCCGAATCCGCTGACAATCTTGCTTGCGGTGCTCATCCTCGGCGGGCGGCAGCTCGCGCTCGGCATCATTGTCCATGACTGCGCTCACAATGCGATGTTTACGACGCGGCGGATGAACGAGCTGGTCGGTCATTGGCTGGCGGGCGCCCCGATGAATATCCCGCTCGCCGTCTATCGAGACTATCATCTGAAACATCACCGCTATGCCGGGACGCCCGACGATCCCGACATCGTTTTCGTACATAAATATCCGATCAGCCGCGCGAGCCTGAAGCGGAAGTTCATGCGCGATCTTACCGGGCGCACCGGCGTCCGCGATACGCTGGGCAAGCTGAAGTCGTTCAAGCTCGCGAAGAATTACCCATGGCTGCTTTTCCATGTCGGACTGCTCGCGGTGCTGGCGGCGGTGGGCGCGCCATGGGCCTATGGCCTGTGGTGGGCAGCGGAGTTGTTCGCCTATCCGGCCATCGTCCGGCTGCGGCAGATCGGCGAGCATGGCGTCGCGCCGAACCGCACGAGCCTCGATCCGCGCGACAATACGTCGACGACGCTGGCGCCGTGGTGGCAGCGTTTGTTCGTCGCGCCGAACCATGTGCATTACCACTTGGAGCATCATTTGATGTCGGGTGTCCCGCCCTATCGCCTGCGCGATGCGCATCGGCTGCTGGCGGCACGTGGATTTCATGACGATCACGCATGCGTTGCGAATGGGTATGGCGATGTGCTGCGCCGGGCGGTCCGGGCGGACGGCTCCGGCGATGCGATGGCGGTATGATGCAAATGAATGATGCCGAACTGGTTGAGGCATTCGAGACCTACGACCGCGACGGTTACGTTATTTTCGAGCGCGTCCTCTCGTCCGATAGGATCGCCGCAATCCGCGAGGCGCTGTCACCCTATCTCGATCGCAACATCGCCGGACGGAACGATTTCGAGGGGCTGAAGTCGAACCGGGTCTACGGCCTTCTCGCCAAGGACGAAGCTTTCTCGGATTTGGCGACCCACCCGCTGGCGCTGGCCTTTGCGGAGCGCGACCTCGGGCCGTCCTGCCTCCTGTCGGCGTGCCTTGCGATCAAGCTGCATTCCGATGAGACGGTTCAGCCGTGGCACTATGATGACAGTCACATAGACGTGCCCCGGCCGCGGCCCGCTTTCGGGGTCAGCACCTTCTGGGCCATTGATGGGATGACTGACACGAATGGTGCGACGGAGCTCCTTCCCGGCTCGCACCTGTGGGACACCGAAGCGCCTTCACACGCCAGCCATGCCTCAACTTTTGCCGACCGAGACGTCCGCGCCGTCGATGACGATCCGGGTGCGCGCTCAGATGCGGTGAAGGCCGTTATGCCTGCGGGGTCGTTGATGGTGGCGAAGGGAACGCTATGGCATCGCGGCGGCGCGAACCGATCCGCGGACCCCCGCCTGATCGTCACGCCGCAATATTGCCCAGGCTGGGCGCGGCCGCTCGAAAACATGTCGCTCGCCGTGCCGCCCTCCATTGCGAAGACGTTGCCGCCACGCGCGCAACAGTTGCTCGGCTATTCGATCCACGCGCCTTTCATGGGCTATGTAGACGGGGTGCATCCGGCGAAAACGCTGCTTGCCGCGTAAGAGCCATTGCCCGGTTTAAAGCCCCGGCTGAGTCCCCTCGTCTAGCGGCACGGAGATCGACGCCTTCAGTCCCGTCGGACGCCATGCACGCTCGAAAGTGCCGCGGAGGCCGCGGATAACCCCGTCCATCATGCGCGACCCGGTGCCCTCAGTCTTCGGCGGAACAGCGGTGTCGCCGTTGGGCTTGGCCAATGTCTCCGACCAATCGATTTTCAATTGCTGATCATCGACGGACCAGGACAGCCGGACATCGCCGCCATCTTCGCGCAGCGCACCATATTTCAGGGCGTTGGTGGCCAGTTCGTGCAGAGTGAGGCCGAGCGGCGTGATGTAGCGGGAGGGCAACGTCACCGGATCGCCCACAAGGTCAATCTGGCCCCCCACCTTGCGCCGATAAGGGCGAAGGATCTTTTCAAATAGGTTCCGCAAGTCCGCCGTTTCGAGGTTGTCTTCACCTGACATCAGGGTCGCCTCATGCGCGAGCGAGAGGGCCTGTATTCGATCAAGAATTCGGTCGCGCACGACGGCGACGTCCGTCTCTTGCCGCGCCGACAGGGTCACGATGGAGCGGACCACTGCGAATAGATTGCCGGTACGGTGCTTCAGTTCCTCGACGACATGCTGGCTGCGGGCGGCGGTCTCGCGTTCAGTAAGAAGCTCCGTAATGTCCCACTGGGATCCGTAATAATGCGTCAGCTCTCCGGCCTCGTCGAAGATCGGGCCGACGTGCAGCGCGTTCCAGAATGGCGTACCGTCCTTCCGGTAATTGAGAATGTCGATCACGGCGACCCGCCGGGCCTCCAATGCCTCGCGAATGCGTTTCGGTGCCTCCGGATCGGTTTCCGGACCCTGCAGGAAGCGGCAATTGTTGCCGACGATCTCATCACGGTCGTACCCGGTCAGCTCAACGAATGCCCGATTAGCAAAGACAATGGGCTGGTCTTCGGTAAAGGGGTCGACGAGACAGAGCGCCATCCGGGTCTGTTCGACGGCCTGTTCGAACAGCTGCGCGGGCGTGCTCGAGAGGTCGTCAACCGACGGATTCGCCGACATGTCCGTATCCCGTTGGTCGATCTCTCGCTCAACCTGATCGGGAAGGTTGACGTCCCGGTCCGGGGCGCTCCCATCTATGTCGTCAGTGGCCGATATTTGTCTAAACCCGCATCGGCATAAGGACATAAAGTGCATTGGAGTCGTCGCCCTCGCGGATCAGCGTCGGCGCGGCGGCATCGGCGAGGTGCACGTCGATCAGGTCGCCTTTCACCTCGCCGAGGATGTCGAGCAGGTATTTCGCGTTGAAGCCGACATCGAAGCCGTCCGATGAATAGTCCGCCGGAACCTCCTCGGTCGCGGTCCCGGTTTCGGGGCTGGTGACGCTGAGAACGACCTTGCCGTTGTCGAGCGTCATCTTCACCGCCTTGGTCTTGTCGGTGGCGATGGCGGAGACGCGGTCGACGCCCTCCTTCAGCGTGGCTGGGTCGATCTTCAGGAGCTTGTCGTTTCCGGTCGGAATGACACGACTATAGTCCGGAAATGTGCCGTCGATCAGTTTGGATGTGAGGACGGCGGTGCCGACGCGGAAACGAATTTTCGACGCCGACAGGCCGATTTCGACATCGCCCTCATTCTCGTCGAGCAGCTTCCGGAGTTCGGCGACGCATTTGCGCGGCACGATAACGTCCGGCATGTCTTCCGCGCCCGACGGTACGTCCATCGTTACCCGCGCAAGGCGGTGGCCGTCGGTGGCAACAGCGAACATTTTGCCGTCGGACACATGGATGAAAATGCCATTGAGATAGTAGCGTGTTTCTTCGGTCGAGATGGCGAAGCGCGTCTTGTCGATCAGCTGGGCCAATGCCTCGCCGGGCATGCTGAATGTGGTCGGAAGTTCACTTTCGGCGATCATCGGAAAATCGTCGCGCGGCAGGGTGGAGAGCTTCGACTGATAGCGCCCGGCCTTGATCTTCATCTGGCCTTCGGAAACGTCGAGAGACACCTGGCTGCCGTCGGGCAGCTTTCGCGCGATATCGAACAGCGTATGCGCGCTGACCGTCGTCGCGCCGCCCGTGTCGGTCTGCGCGGCGATGGAATCGACCACCTGCAGATCGAGATCGGTCGCGGTCAGCTTCAGTCCGCCATCCTCGGCTTCGATGAGGACGTTCGACAGGATCGGGATGGTGTTCCGGCGCTCGACGACCGACTGGACGTGACCGAGACATTTGAGGAGCGTCGCGCGCTCGACCGTGGCTTTCATATTCGTCCTGTTCCTGGCGCTGGATAATGCCCGAGCGGGTTTAGCGAAAAGAGGCGCGCGCGCAAACGACTAGAAGGCGGCGCGCAGATAGGGCGCAGGATCGACGAGGCGATAGCCGGGCGTGTTCTCTACGAGAAAACGCAGCCACGGCGCATGCCCATTGCCGACGATCAGAAGCACTCGATCGCCAGGTTCGTCCACCTGCATGAGTTTGTTAAACATCTTGGCGTTCCGCATGAACCAGTAGGCGGCGAGTTCGGCGCCCGGCTGCTCTTCGCCTTCGCCCACGGAGATGACGCTATAGTCGAGCGTCTGCGGCGTGAGGCCACTGTTCATGAAGAAAAGCAATTCGGCGATGCTTTGGTTCGGTTGCAGCCGCTCGAAAAGTTCCGCCGATTGTCGAATGGCAGCCCAGTCCTCGGCCAGTTCGTCACCCCGATCGCGTGCGTCGAGGAACGCCTGTACCTTGCCGTAGGGGAAATAGTCAGGCTCGTCGCCCTCGGGTCGCTCGTCGATGCGATAGACCGCGTCGTGGTTCATGAGACGCGCCACGCGATACCCGATCTGCACGTCTTCGCCGCGATCCGACTTCAAAGCTTCGGCGACGTTAGCGAAGCCCGGATCGCGGAACTCGCCGCCCTTCGGCTGCCGTTCGATCGCGACCTTGGTTGGTTGAAACGTCGCCAGTGATGCGGCGAGACGTTCGAGTTCCGGAACCCGCCGTTCGGAAAGGACATCCTCGCTTTCGACATTCACAACGTCCTGGCCCGGATTGGAAAAATGCCAGCTGCCCAGCAACAGGACATCGACCGGTTCCGGTCCCGGGGTTGGCTGCGCGGCTGCCGTGCCGGAAAATACGAAGGCGAGAATGGCGATCGTCAGGGAACGCAGCATCATACGCCTCCCTGCATCCCGGCGATGAAGCGGTTGGCCTCGGCGATCGATTGGTCGAGTTCGGCGACGAGGGTCGTGACTTCGCCCGCGATCCGCGCCTCCTCACCCTTCAGCTGGGCGATGGAACGGGCATTGAGATTATGCTTCAGGAAGAGGACGCGGTCTCGAAAGGCTAGGAGAACGGGGTCCATCTTCGCGGCGGACGCGTCGAGCGCGCGCTCCAGTTCGGCGTAGCGGGTCTGCGTCTCGCTCAGCTGTGCCTGCGACGAGGCGCGGAGGCTGGCATCCTGATATTGTGCCAATTCCTCCTCCCATTCGGCAAACAAGTCGCTCGCCACTTCCTTTACCGTGCGGATGTCGCTCTTCACGGCGTCGGACTTGTCCTTGGCGTTGTCATAGGCGCCGTCGAAGCGGTCATAGGCTGCCTCCAGCCGGGTCGTGTCGGCGTCCGCTGTGTCACGATAAACATCCAGAGCCTTCCGGAAGGCCTCCTGCGCCCCGGCCTGCGATCCGCGGGTGTCCTCGACCCGGTCTACGAGCAGGTCGCGTTTCTCGATGCCGAGCTGTTCCATCGCGGCGTAATAGGGTGTCGTCTGGCAAGCGGTCGTTGCGAGCGCGAGCGTGATGGCGGTCAGGAAGGGGCGGATCATAGGGCTACCTCGAAATTGGCTTCGGTTTTGGCCTTCACCTCGTCGACCGTGACCTCGGGCGCGATCTCGATCAGACGGAAGGGGCTGCTATGGTCGACACGGTGAAAGACGCCGAGGTCGGAAACGATCATGTCGACAACATTGGTGCCAGTCAGCGGCAACGAGCACTCCTTCAAAAATTTGCTCTCGCCCGCCTTGTTGGTGTGATCCATAAGGACGATGATCTTCTTGACGCCCGCAACGAGGTCCATCGCACCGCCCATGCCTTTCACCATCTTCCCCGGGATCATCCAGTTTGCGATGTCGCCATTCTCCGCGACCTCCATCGCGCCAAGGATGGAGAGATCGATATGCCCGCCTCGGATCATGGCGAAGCTATCGGCGGAAGAGAAATAGCTGGTGCGGTTCAGCTCCGTGATCGTCTGCTTACCAGCGTTGATGAGGTCGGGATCGATCTCATCCTCGGTCGGAAACGGGCCCATCCCGAGCATGCCGTTCTCCGACTGGAGCGTCACGTCGACCCCGTCCGGAATGTAGTTCGCGACAAGCGTCGGCATGCCGATGCCGAGATTGCAGTAATAGCCGTCTTTCAGCTCCCCGGCGGCCCGTTCGGCCATCTGATCGCGGGTCCAGGACATTATGCGGCCTCCCTGACGGTACGCTGTTCGATCCGTTTTTCGTGTTCGCCGACGATCAGGCGCTGGACGAAGATGCCGGGCGTGTCGATGCAGTCGGGGTCGAGCTCGCCGGGGCCAACCAGTTCCTCGACTTCGGCGACCGTCACCTTGCCCGCCGTCGCCATGACCGGGTTAAAATTACGCGCGGTCTTGCGGTAGACGAGATTTCCGGCGGGATCGGCCTTCCAAGCCTTCACCAGCGCCACGTCGGCGACAAGGCCGGTTTCCATGATGTAGGTCTCGCCGTCGAAGTCCTTGTGCTCCTTACCCTCGGCGACGAGCGTTCCGACGCCTGTCTTCGTGTAGAAGCCCGGAATGCCCGCGCCGCCTGCGCGGCAGCGTTCGGCGAGTGTCCCTTGTGGGTTGAATTCCAGCTCGAGCTCGCCGCCAAGATACTGGCGCTCGAACTCCTTGTTCTCGCCGACATAGGAGGAGATCATCTTCTTGATCTGGCGGGTCTGGAGGAGGAGGCCGAGACCGAAATCGTCGACGCCTGCATTGTTGGAGATGCAGGTCAGGTCCTTCGCACCGGAATCGCGCAGCGCAGCGATCAGGTTCTCCGGGATACCGCAAAGGCCGAAGCCGCCTGCCATGACGGTGGTCCCGTCCTTTGCAAGGCCATCGAGCGCGCTCGCCGCGTTGTCGTAAATCTTGTTCGCCATCGTCGCCGCAACGCTCCCGAAACAGAAAAGGGCCGCCCACCAAGCCTGGCGGGCGACCCTGTCCTAGCGCCGAAGCGCGTGTCGGTGAACTGGCTTAGAAGCGGAAGCTGACACCGCCGCCCAGACGCACCGTGTCGAAGCTGACACTGTCGACTGTCAGGCGCAGCGCCGTGTTTTCCATCACATCGAACTCGCCGCCGACGCCGACGAGGAAGTCGCCGTCCGTGTCATCGACGCTGTCGAAGAAGCCCGCGAGGAAATCATCGCGCGCGTCGTCTTCGAACTGAAAGCCGTCGGCGAAATCCTGTGCGACGTTGCCGGCATCGAGGTCGACCCACTGATAACCGCCGCGCACGAACAGGAGGCCGCCCTCGCCGACGCGCGTTCCGATGTGGGCCGTCAGACCATATTCATTGTCGATATCGTCGGTGCCGAAGTTGAAATTGGCCTCGCCACCGATGACGAGGGTCTCGCCGAGCGGCACATGGACACCGGCATAGGCGCCATAGGTCGCGCCGCTGATCGAAATGTCGTTGTCGATGCCAAAATCGTCGCCATCGAAATCCTCGAGCTGATGCCAGCCGCCGGCAACGCCGATATAGGGCTGAGCTTCGCCCATCGTCTGAGCAGCTGCCGTCGTCGCGGAGAGCGCGAGAACGAGGCCACCGATTGCGGCGGATGTGAATTTGAACATTGGAAAAACTCCATTGATTGGCATCGGCCGCGTCGCACATCGACATGGCCGAGATGGCCCCCAGCGTCTGATACGCGGCGGCCGTTCCAATCCCTTTGTGTCGCTTTGGCGAAACAAAATTTCGTGTTGCAGGATAGCAACAGATGCGGTGGCCGTGGCGAAACGATAGGCGTCAGCGCATGACAATCGACCGCACCGCACCGCTCTATCTCGCGCGTCACGCCGAAACCGTCTTCAACGCCGGCGCGCGCATGCAAGGGCATATGGCGCATACGCCGCTGACCCGGCACGGGATCGGACAGGCGGAGGCCATGGGCGCGGCGTTGCGGGATGAACTCGGCATTTCCCCCGACATCGACCTGTGGGCATCGCCCTCAGGACGCACGATGCAGACCGCCAGCATCGTCGCCGAACATCTGGAACGCGACTTCTTCGATATTCGCGCGGACGAACGATTGCTGGAGATCGACGTCGGCGACTGGGAAGGGCGCTTCTATGCCGACATCGTGGCGGAGAGCGGCGAGGCGATCGTCGACACGGCACGCGGTCTGTTCAGCGCGAGACCGCCGAATGGTGAATGGTATCCGGAAATCCGTGCACGCCTCGACAACTGGGTTGCGACCCTCGACCCGGCGCGGCCCGCACTCATCATCTCGCACGGAATCACCGCCCGTGTCTTGCGCGGGGCGCTCGTCGGTGGCGAACCCTTCGGTCATGGGGACACGCCGGTTGCCGGAAATGCGCCGCAGGGTACGATCTTTCGCATCGAAAACGGTGCAGAGACGCCGATCCATGTCGGTGCTGGACCTCGCGATGGCGGCGTCCAGAAAGGCTACTGACCTGCGGATCGATTGAATCCGGCGTACCGCTCGCCTAACCGATTGCCCGAACGAGGAGGGCGCATCATGGCGACGAAGACCATAGTCATCGGCAAGGGGCATGAGAGCCCGCAGCAACTCCTTCTGTCGCGGGCCAATCGCCATGGCCTGATCGCGGGGGCGACCGGCACCGGCAAGACCGTGACTTTGCAAATCCTCGCCGAAGGCTTCAGCCGAGCGGGTGTCCCCTGCTTCCTGTCGGATGTGAAGGGTGACCTCGCCGGCCTCGCCATGCCGGGGACAACGAGTTTCAAACATCACGACAAACTGATCGAGCGGGCCGAGGAGATCGGCCTCGACAATTACATATATGAGCCGAGCCCCGTCATCTTCTGGGATCTGTTCGGCGAGCAGGGACATCCCGTGCGCGCCACCGTCAGCGAGATGGGGCCGCTGCTGCTCGCGCGCCTTATGGGTCTAAACGACACGCAGGAGGGCGTCCTGACCATCGCATTCAGGATCGCGGACGAGGAGACAATGCTGCTCCTCGACCTGAAGGACCTGCGCGTGATGCTGACCTGGCTGGGCGACAACGCCGCGGAGGTTCGCACGAAATACGGCAACGTGTCGAAGGCAAGTATCGGCGCGATCCAGCGGCGGCTGCTGCAACTTGAAGAGCAGGGCGGCGAGAATTTCTTTGCCGAGCCCGCGCTCGATATTGCCGATTTCATGCGCACCGCGGACGACGGACGGGGCATGATCAACATCCTCGCCGCCGACAAATTGATGATGAGCCCGCGACTTTACGCGACCTTTCTCCTCTGGCTGCTTTCGGAACTGTTCGAGATGCTCCCGGAGGTGGGCGATCCGGACAAGCCAAAGCTCGTCTTCTTTTTCGACGAGGCACATCTGTTGTTTGACGAGGCGCCGTCCGCGCTCGTTGACAAGATCGAGCAGGTGGTGCGCCTCATTCGGTCGAAGGGCGTCAGCGTCTTCTTCATCACGCAGAACCCGGCCGATGTGCCGGACGAGATTTCCGGCCAGCTCGCTCACCGCGTCCAGCACGCGCTGCGTGCTTTCACGCCGAAGGAGCAGAAGACGATCCGCGCCGTCGCCGACACCTTCCGCCCGAATAGGAGCATCGACGTGCGTGCCGAGGTCACGGAGCTCAAGACGGGTTGGGCGCTCACCTCGGTACTGACAGAAGATGGCGCGCCGACGCCTGTCGAGCGCACCATGGTCCGACCGCCGCGTAGTCGTCTCGGCCCGCTGTCGAAGGCCGAACGCACGGCGGTAATCGCGTCGAGCGAGCTTGGCGAAAAATACGCAGAGAGCGTGGACCGTGAAAGCGCCTATGAGATCCTCGCCCAGCGCGCTGCCGACGCGGCGGCGGCGGAAGAGCGGGAGCAGGCCGAGGCGGCCATTGCGGCGGCGCGCACACCAAATCGCAAATCGTCATCGGGAGGCGGCCTGTTCGGGCGCGTTTTTTCCAAGGTCGCCAGCGCCGTCGCGGGTGCGGTCGTCGCCGACCAGGCTCGCCGCTTTGGCGAGAAACTGGCGGGCAAGAAACCGTCGGGCCGCAAACGCATGTCGACCACGGCAAAGACCGTCGGCACGACGGGCAGCCACCTAGGCGCCGAAATCGGCCGTGCTCTCGGCGGCACCACCGGCGCGAAGATCGGTCGCGGCGTCCTCCGCAGCTTCAGCCGCACCATGGCGAAGAATTTCAAGCTTTAGAAACTTGGCGTTGTAGAGCCTTATCGGTCACCGTCTCCGTCTAGGCGATAGGCGAGAATGCTTGTACGAGCCACGTCCGTGACGTGCGAAACACTGCTGGGTCAAGCTTGAGGGATGGACGCGGTCGACAAAGGAGATTAAGGTGAACCCGACTGACAAATTCGTGCAGAAGCTGAGGGCGCGGCGACCTGTCACCGATCGGCAGCAGACGTTGATCGAGGGTCTTTCCGACGACGTGCGCTTTCATAAGCGCGGCACGGATCTCGCCGAGACCGGCGAGCAGCCGGGCGAATCCCTTCTCGTCATCGACGGCGTCTCTTGCCGTTACAAGGATTTCGCCGATGGGCGGCGGCAGATCATTGAGATGAACGTCCCGGGCGACTTTATCGACCTGCACGCTTATGTTTTGAATCGCCTCGATCATTCCATCATGGTCCTTTCCGATTGTCACGTGTTGCACGTGCCTCATGAGAAAATCCGAGACGCGATGTCGGTGGACGTCGATCTTGCCGAAATCATTTGGCACCAGACGATTATCGATGCCGCCATTCACCGCGAATGGGTGTGTTCGCTCGGCATCCGTTCGGCGACTGAACGTCTTGCGGCGTTTTTCTGCGAACTGACGGTGCGTTTGTCCGTCGTCGGGATCATCGACGGCTTCCGATATCCCTTCAAGCTGTCGCAATCGGACCTCTCCGACTTTTGCGGCATGACGCACGTCCACACCAATCGGACCCTCGGCGTCATGGACCGCGCGAACCTCCTTCGTTTTCGGCACGAGGAAGTCGAAATTCTCGATTGGCCCGCGCTGAAGGAGGTTGCGGCGTTCGACTATACCTATCTCGACCTGCCGGACGGATACGCGTTGCCCTTTGGCTGACCGGTAGAGGACGCCGGTTTGAAACTGGCCGCGTCTTAACTGGGCCTTGCTTGGCAGCCGGCACGCCCACATCCTTTTTTCTTCAGATTGATCGCGGTCAAAAGGCGACACTGCGCTGTGTCTACTTTGGTCTCGGAACGGCGGGGTTGTCGCTTTTTCAGGATCAGGAGGCCGAAGATGTCAGGCAAAATCTTTCGCGGTGCGATCTGCATCGGCCTTCCCTTCGCCGCCGTAAATGCGGGAGGCTGCTCATCATTGTCGTCCGATCAAGAGGTGAGGACGGCCAATCCCCAAGTCGCCTGGTCTGATCTTTCGGCGGTTGAAAGGGGCAAGCAGCTTGTCGAGAGGGAGTGCGTCAGTTGTCACGCGCGTCTGCCTGGCGAGCGGAGCCCTCATGACGCAGCGCCCTCCTTCGCAACATTATTCACGCATTACCCACCGGATTATATAGCCGAGGCCTTCACCGAGGGTGTCTTCGTTGGTCATGGGGACATGCCGCCCTTCGAATTCGAAGCTGGCGAAATCGACGATCTGGTGGCCTATCTGACGACGCTCGACAACGCGCGGTAGTATCTGCCGAGACATACGCCGAGGGTTGGGGAACGGCAGTCAGTTTGCGGATGGTGCACCCGACAGGATTCGAACCTGTGACCTCTGCCTTCGGAGGGCAGCGCTCTATCCAGCTGAGCTACGGGTGCAATTCGCCGATCAGTGGCGCGCGATAGCAACCCTTGCGCCGCTTCGCCAGTCCAATATCGCGGGGCGTTGCCAGAAGCCTGGGGTGCCGCCCAGCGCGTGCTTAACCAATCGGCAATCGCGTCTTGCTATCTGGTTCATATG
>JBAUIQ010000151.1:0-2964 GCA_049683075.1 Pacificimonas sp. | reverse complement strand
GATCAAGAAATATGTTCCCGATGCGCCGATCAAAGACCTGGAATAACGACCTCTCTTTCTGCATTTGAGTTTCCTGGGGCATGGACGGTCGGCCGTTCATGCCCCAAATGTTTGGACAGCTTGTGACGCCCCCGCCCCGCCTCTACCTTTCCAGTGTAGAGAAGAGGAAAATATGTCATGGCGGATCTGCAGCGAACCCCTGAAACGTCAGTAAACCCGCTTCCCGAGCGCGTCGACGTTCTGATCGTTGGTGCCGGTCTATCGGGCATCGGCGCGGCCGTGCATCTCGGCAAGAACTGCCCGGGTCTCAGCTATGCCATCGTCGAGGCGCGCGATGCGATCGGCGGCACATGGGACCTCTTCCGCTACCCGGGCATCCGCTCGGATAGCGACATGCACACGCTCGGCTATGTCTTCAAACCGTGGACGCAGGCCAAGGCGATTGCCGATGGTCCGTCGATCCGCGCCTATGTGAACGAAACCGCCGACGAATATGACATCCGAGAGCATATCCGCTTCCACACCAAGGTGACGCGCGCCGACTGGTCGAGCGAAGCCGGAGAGTGGACCGTGACCGTCGACCGTAACGGCAGCGAGAAACAGGTCCGCTGCGGCTTCCTCTTCATGAACTCCGGCTATTACGACTATGACCAGGGCTACCGCCCCGACTTCCCGGACGAGGACAAGTTCGAGGGCCAGTTCATCCATCCGCAGCATTGGCCCGAAGATCTAGATTACGAAGACAAGCGGGTCGTCATTATCGGGTCCGGTGCGACGGCCGTCACGTTGGTGCCGGAGATTGCCAAGCACGCCAAGCATGTAACCATGCTGCAACGCTCGCCGACCTGGGTCGTGTCGCGCCCGGCGGAGGATCGGATCGCAAACTTCCTGCGGCGTTATTTGGGACCGGAAGCTTCCTATAAGTTCACCCGCTGGAAGAACGTCTTGATGCAGGATTTCTTCTTCAAGCGCGCGCGGTCGAAGCCCGACAAGGTGGGCAAGACCCTTCTCGACGCCGCGCGAAAGGAACTCGGGCCGCACTACGACATCGATACGCACCTGACGCCGAGTTACAATCCATGGGAGCAGCGTCTGTGCCTGATCCCGGATAATGACTTGTTCGAGGTGCTGAAGGACGGGTCGGCGGAAATCGTAACCGACCATATCGAGGCCTTTGATGCCAAGGGCATCCGCACGAAGTCCGGCGAGCACATCCCGGCTGACATCGTCGTTACGGCGACGGGCCTCAACCTGAAGATGCTCGGCGGTATGAAGATGTCGGTCGACGGCCGCGACATCGGCGTCGGCGACGTCTATGCCTATAAGGGTGTCATGTATTCGGGCGTGCCGAACCTTGCCGCGACCTTTGGTTATTCGAACGCCAGCTGGACCCTGAAGGCCGATATCAGCGCGCAATATGTCTGCCGCCTGCTCAATCTGATGCGCGCGCGCGGCATGGACATCGCCGTCCCCGCAGAGCCGCAGGGCGACTATGAGGATGCGCCCACCTGGAACCTGTCGTCCGGTTATTTCCAACGCGCCAAGGACAAGATGCCGAAGGGCACGAACAAGGCGCCCTGGCACCAGCCGCACGACTATGTGAACGACAAGAAGGATCTCCTCGACGGCGAGATCGACGACGGCACGATGATCTTCGCAAAGGCCGGTGTCGCCAACGAAGACGCGCCACCCGAAGCCGTCGCCGCCGAATAGCGCTCACGCTTCGTTAAGACTACGTAACATATAGTGTCGCTCAGGTTACCGCTGATTGTGGTAATTCCGCCGCACTTTATTTGACAGGCGCGGTGGTTTGTGGCGCAAGCGGTACAAGATCGTTTCTTGTAGGTAATGAGCGTGTTAAATCGGTGGTTGTCGTGGTCGCGACGCGCCCGGGGGGGCACGTTATTTTTGACCGTCCTTGTTGCATTGCTTGTCGTGATGATTTCACGACCGGATGTACGCGCCATGATTCCGGCCTATCCCGAGTGGCCGTCATCCAGCCCGACCGACACGACCACGGCACCGCGCGAGGTGTTATCGGACGGCTATACACTCGGCGAGCTCGCAGCCTGCGAAGGCGTCAAGGACAGCTACGAATGCCAGCTGGCGATGCTCGCGGAGCGGCCTAGTGTGGGGAACGGGATCGACGACCCCGTCGCGCGCGTGTTCGACGTTCCCGGTGGCGACACACCGGTTATCGATCAAGAAACGGCGACACCCGTCGAATTCGCGCTTCTTCGCGTCGGAGACGTAAGAGCGGCGTCTGCCAGCGACCCGCGCCTTTTCACGACGCCGAGACTCGACGGCGCAGCCTTCCCTTTCGTACCGACGGTCAATGGGCGCTCTAATGTTTCCGGTGGTGGTGGCGCCCCGACAGTCGGCGTCGATGACGATCCGACTGGCGAGGAGCCGGACAGCCCACCAGCGGAAGCTCCCGATTCACCGACGGACGGTCCGATCACCACGCCGACTGATGACAGTCCCGGCGACACGCCGACGGACGATGGTCCCGGCGATGGTCCGACGACCGGTGGTCCGACGACGACGCCACCAAACCAGCCCACGGATGGGCCAAACGACGATCCTGTCGACAATACGCCCGAGGATCCGACGGACACACCAACTGATGGTCCGGTTGACGACGATCCCGTGACGGACATCCCGACGGATGATCCCGATACCGACATTCCAACGGATGGCCCTCCAACCTTCCCGAACGACCCCACGGACGATGGCGATCCGACGACGCCGATTCCCGCGCCGCCAGCTCTTGGCTTGGCAGCGCTTGGCGGAACCCTCGTCTGGCTTTCTCGCCGCCGCTCGCGTCGCGACGGCCGTTAATTGATCGCCCGGTCGCGCCCTTCCCAGTAGGGCGCACGGAGGTCCTTCCTAAGGATCTTGCCCGTAGGGTTTCGCGGCAGTGCTTCGATAAAGTCGATGCTCTTCGGGACCTTGAACCCGGCA
>JBAUIQ010000150.1:0-2732 GCA_049683075.1 Pacificimonas sp. | reverse complement strand
CAAGGCGATCCCGATGCGTTCCAAACCTTCATGCGCGGGTTCGCGGAGACCGAATTGACGGCAGCGGAGATCGGCGATCCAAGCGAGCCGACGATGACTGGCGACCTGGTGCAGGTACGCGTGCCGGTCCGGGTCGAGGATTTGATGAGCGACGGGACGGGCCGGAGCTATACCGGCGTCTATACGCTCGCCCGGCCTGCGGACGAAAGCGGCGACTGGTACATCGTTTCCGGTGATCTCGAGATCGCAGCTTCCGAATAGAAACCAAGATCGGCGTCCGTTCGTAGGGCAGAAAAGCCCAAACCCAAGGATGCCTCGCTCATGACCATGTTGACGCTCGACCGCCCCGACCTGTTGCGCGAAGACTGCTATATCGGCGGCGAGTGGGTGGGCGCGGACGAGCGCATCGCGGTGACCAATCCGGCCACGGGCGAAACGCTGGCGAATGTACCGAAGCTGGGCGAACCCGCGACGAAGCTGGCCATCCAGGCGGCGGAGACAGCGATGGGACCGTGGGCCGCGAGGACGGCGAAGGACCGAGCCAAGGTCATGCGGGCCTGGGCCGATCTGATGATGGAGCATCAGGAAGATCTCGCCAAGATCATGACCGCGGAGCAGGGCAAACCGCTGTCCGAAAGTCGTGGCGAGATCGCCTATGCCGCCAGCTTTATCGAATGGTTCGGTGAGGAAGCGAAGCGCGTCTATGGCGACATGATCCCGGGCCACCAGCCCGACAAGCGCATCCTTGTCATGAAACAGCCGATCGGCGTCTGCGCGGCGATCACGCCGTGGAATTTCCCGGCGGCGATGATCACGCGGAAGGCAGGACCGGCCATTGCGGCGGGTTGCGGCATGGTCATCAAGCCCGCGACGGCGACGCCGCTGTCGGCATTTGCGCTTTGCGTGCTGGCGGAGGAAGCGGGTGTGCCGAAGGGGCTGCTGTCCTGCCTGACCGGCGGCGCGAGCGATATTGCCGGTGAGATGACGTCGAACTTCGCGGTGCGAAAATTGAGTTTCACCGGATCCACCGAGATCGGCCGTAAGCTCTACGAGCAGAGCGCCGAGAATATCATGAAGATCAGCCTGGAGCTGGGCGGCAATGCCCCCTTTCTGGTGTTCGACGATGCCGACCTGGACGCCGCCGTCGAAGCCGCGATCGCGTGTAAGTTCAGGAATGCGGGTCAGACCTGTGTTTGTGCCAACCGGATCTATGTGCAGGACGCCGTCTACGATGAATTCATGGCGAAGTTTGAGACGGCCATTCGCGATCTGACTGTTGGCAATGGCATGGACGAGGCCACCGATATTGGACCGATGATCGATGGAGACGGCCTGAAGAAGGTGCGCGAACATTATGATGACGCGGTCGGCAAGGGCGCGCGGGTCGTCATCGAAGGCGGCCCGTCGGACGAGGGCGAGTTGTTCTATTCGCCCACGCTGCTCGCCGATGTCCCGACGGACGCGATGGTCAGTCATGAAGAGACGTTCGGTCCGCTGGCTCCTGTGTTTCGATTCGAGACCGAAGAGGACGGCTTGCGGCTGGCGAACGATACGGTCTTCGGGCTGGCGGCCTATTTTTATGCGCGGGATTATGCCCGCGTGTTCCGCGTTGCCGAGCGGCTGGAATATGGGATCGTCGGGCACAATACCGGAATTATCTCGACGGAAGTCGCGCCCTTTGGCGGGGTGAAGCACTCGGGTCTGGGCCGCGAGGGCTCAAAATACGGCATCGACGACTATCTTGAGATTAAATATCTCTGTGTCGGCGGAGTCGAACCGGATCCCGACGCTGCATGACGATTGCCGTCGTTGGTTGGGGGCTGGTGGCGCTGCTGGCAGCAGTGCACCTGTTTTCGGGCAAGTTAAAGTTCCTGGAACGTTTGCCCCGTTCGCGCTGGCTATCGGCCGCGGGCGGGTCGTCCGTCGCCTATGTCTTTGTCCATCTGCTGCCGGAACTCGCCGAAGGTCAGGAACTCGCAGCGGAACAGTTTCACGGGACGGTTTATGCGGCGATTGAAACGCATATTTACTTGCTAGCTCTGGTTGGGCTCGCCGTCTTTTACTGTCTGCAGCAATATATGACGCAGCAGTCCGATAGTTTCGAGCGCGACCATGAATCGACGGGGCCGTTCTGGCTGCATGTGGGGACGTTCTCGATTTACAGTCTCATCATCGGCTATCTGCTCGTCCAGAGCGAGGAGCGCGGCCTGACCGAATTGATGACCTACGGCGTGGCGATGGCGCTTCATATGCTGGTGATCGACGTCGCGCTCAGAACCGAGCATGGCGAGCTTTATCATGATCGAGGCCGATGGGTTCTGGCAGCGATGCCATTTCTCGGCGCGTCGCTTGCCCTGCTGACCGAAATCAGCGAGCTTGCGATCCTGTCGATGGTCGCCTTCTTGGGCGGCGGGGTCATTCTCAACGTGTTGAAGGAAGAACTTCCTGAAGATCGCGAATCGAGCTTCTCGGCGTTTCTTGCCGGGGCCGGTGCTTATGCGGGCCTGCTGTTGCTGGCGGCTTAGGTCGTGAACTTATAAATGGGAACGCCCGTGACGATCGAGATTTTGTTTGCCGGCAAGGAGCCAGGAGCGGAGCGATGCCATAGCATCGCGACCGACGACGCGACGCCGTCCGGCGGACGAAAGATCGGTCGTCGCGAAGCGGTCGCGCTCAGGGTCGGTTTGGCCGCGTCGAGACCGCTCACCGGGCCTTCGGGCCCGCTTTCCCGG
>JBAUIQ010000149.1:0-1952 GCA_049683075.1 Pacificimonas sp. | reverse complement strand
CAATTCGGCATCATCGAAGATCTCGGCGCTCGGGAAGAGCGCCGCCAAGCCCTCCCGATCGATTGCCGCGCCTGCACTGTGATTGCCGACCTCGCTGTTGTGAACGTGCGAAACAATTAGAGTCCTTGCGGTCGTCTCGAGCAATCTTTCGGCGACGTAAGACTTTTGCGGCATGAAGTAGAAGGCATCCGCGCACAGCACGAGATCGAATTCGGCATCGAGCGGCCACGGCGCGGCGGCGTCGAAACAGACGAAGTCCGCCGACGGGCAGACAAATGTCCGAGCCAGCCACAATTTGGCGAAAACCACGTCCCCACCCACGAGGTTGGGAACACCCGCGTCCCTAAAGAGGCGCAGATAATGGCCAATACCGCAGGCCAATTCGAAGGCGCTCTTCGGCTGCAGCCAATATTCCTCAAGCAGATGTCGTCCGGCGGCAAATGTCGGGTCGCTCCACCGATGCGCGAAATAGTCGCCGACCCGGCCGAACCCCAGCCGACGCATCGCCTCCCGCAAGGAGATGTGGTCGATATCAGCTATAACCGATCGCAATTCGCTTTCAGGTGGCGCGGGTTCATCCCACCACTCGTCTGCATCCGCGAGCAGAAAAGCCAGCGCGCCGTCGATATTGCCCGCGTCCAGACGTTCCAATGTTCGCTGCACCAGGTCGTCCCGGCCGACGCGAAGATAGGGAATTCCGTCTAGAACCGGCCACCGCTCGCCCGGCGCAACCAATATGTGTTCGCCGTCCGGCCGCAGAGCTGCGCCCGTGATCGGAGAGCGCCAAAGTCTCACAACAGGCCCGCCTCCGTTAGGACGCGATCGTGAAACGCCTTCACCGGTCCATCATGAACCAGTTCATAGCTTTTAAGGACGCGATCCATCGTCAGTGATGCGGCCTCCAGATGAAACCGGATTTCCAGCACGCGATCAACGACGTCGGCCGCGTGAAAAGCCTTCGCAGCGGGCGCGCGATCATCTGCGATCATCGCTTGCGCGGTCCTCGCACGATCTGCGAGCGCCGGATCAAGTTCTGCCAGGGCCGCAGCCCGCGCGCTGTCGATAACTGCAACAAGGGTATCGCCCAGAAGAATCTCGCCCGTAAACCCGCTATCCGGCATCGCGGCACTGTGCAGATGATGGACCATTCCCGCGAAAAAGGCCTCCCCGGAATCGGCCGCATAAGTCGGCGCCAAAAGCGCCGCATAGACAGCGACGACGAAGCTGTGATCGGCGTGATTTTCTTCCGGTTGTAGCATGATGCGCGGTTTGCCGGGGCAGGTGACGCCCGCACGTGGCTGGGCGGCGAGTTGCGCAACGAATGTCGGCTGGGGGGATGACGAGCGCGGCACATCATCAACAGCGTCCTTCAACGCGCTCATCAGGTCGGCATCGAATGGTTCGGCCAATTCGTCGATTGCACGCCGCAATATATCAGTCGCCGCTACACCGGCAGGCAAATGCGCCGACAGAAACTGATGGTCTAGCCCGCCAAGGCGCGCGGCAGCGAGCGCCCGCGCAGTGAGGTTCATCGCAATTCTGCCCACCGGTTCCCCGCCCGAAAGCCGTGACCAGCCTTCCGCAAACAGGCGCGTGGCGAGGCTGAATGGCGACCGGGCATCGGTAACGCGCTTCAAGTCGCCAATCTCGCGCAGCGGACCGACGATGTCCGGACCGAGATGCGCGCTCAGCTGTCCAGCCATGCGTCGAGAGCGGCCTGCTGCTGCGTAAACCCGTGTTCAACGGGCTTCCCGTTGACAGCTTGAGGCGATTTGAAAAACACGCCCATCGGTTCGAGGACGCCGCCCTCACCCCGCTGGTTGGCGCGATCGAGACAGCGGGCGATCTCAACGACCAGCGGCGCAGCCAAAACACTGTCCTTGCATAGAAAATTCAGCTTCAGCTGCATTTTCTGCCCGAGAAAACCGGTGACATCGATATTGTCCCAAGCC
>JBAUIQ010000148.1:0-2818 GCA_049683075.1 Pacificimonas sp. | reverse complement strand
CGGGGATGTCGATAGCAGTGCCGAGTCCGACAACAGCATTCAGGCATTGACGGCGCAGATGCCAGCCCCCGGCAATGGCGCACCCGGCGCGAACATGACCGACGAAGATGGCCTGGAGCGGGCGGCGGAGGAACGTACAGGCGATGAACCCGTCGACGATCCGGACGTCGACACGCTCGTCGATACGCCGACCCGCTAACCGCGAAGAGCAGCGCTCGCGATGCGCGTCGATGCCTTCGACTTCGATCTGCCGGAGCGGCTCATTGCGCTGCGACCCGCGAGCCCACGCGACAGTGCGCGGATGCTCGTTGTCCCGCCCGCGCCCGCGCCGTTCGAAGACGCAGGCATTCGCGACCTACCCACCAGACTCGATCCCGGCGACATTCTCGTCTTCAACGACACCCGGGTCATTCCCGCCCAGTTCGAGGGGGTCCGGCACCGCGATGGCGGTCAGGCAAAGGTCGGCATTACGCTGCACAAGCGCGAGGCCCTCGCCGAATGGCAAGCCTTCGTCCGCAACGCGAAGCGCCTGCGCGTCGGCGACGTCATCGAAATCGGTCAGGCCCCGAACGCGCTCACCGCAACGGTCCTCGAAAAGCTGGAAGATCGCAGCGTCCGTCTGAAGTTTGACGGCGATGGCCCCATCGAAATCGCGATGACTGACGCGGGGTCGATGCCCCTGCCGCCCTATATCGCTGGGAAACGACCTACCGACGATCGCGATGCCGAGGACTATCAAACCATGTTCGCGCGCAACGACGGTGCCGTTGCCGCCCCAACGGCCGGCCTTCACTTCACGCCCGAAATCATGGCCGCGCTCGCCGCGCGCGGGATCGAGACCGCCACCCTGACGCTGCATGTCGGCGCGGGGACATTCCTGCCGGTAAAAGTCGACGACACCGACGACCACCGGATGCACAGCGAATGGGGACGCCTCGACGCCGCGCTCGCGGAGCGCCTGAACACTGCCCGCGCCGCCGGTCGCCGCATCGTCCCCGTCGGCACAACCAGCCTGCGTGTTCTCGAAAGCGCGGCGGACGACACGGGGCGGCTGACCGCCTTCGCAGGCGATACCGATATCTTTATCACACCGGGAAAGCCGCTCCGCGCCATCGACGCGCTTCTCACGAACTTCCACCTGCCGCGCTCGACGCTTTTCATGTTGGTCAGCGCCATCATGGGAACGGACCGCATGCAGGCCGCTTATGCTCACGCCATGGCAGAGGACTATCGCTTCTACAGCTATGGCGACGCCTGCCTTCTGCTGCCTTAGCCAGGATCGCAGGCGCAGGAATTGACGTACGCCCCGCTTTGCCGTATTAGTTCACTAAGACGGATAGCGAGGTTGCCATGATTGCACGCATTATTCTCATCGCCGCTCTGCCGCTGGCCGCGGCTTGCACGCCCGATGCAGCCACCCAGCCAGCGAGCGACGAGGTCCAGATGATCTCCGAGGACGGCGTCACGGAGCTAACGATCCAGGTAAACGAGGATGGCGGCGCGACTGTCGAGCTGCCCGGGCTATCCATCGATGCCGATTTTGCAGACCTCGACATCAACATGGACGATGTCGACGTGGCAGGCGTTCCGCTGCCTGCGAACAGCCGCCTTCGCGATCTGAAAGTGGAGGCTAGAAGCGAGGGTGCCGAAGTGATTGCCGAATTTCTGGCTCCGGAGGACCTTGCCACGACGCGGCGCTATTTCGCCGACGCGTTCCAGGAAAACGGCATTGAGAATGAAACGACGGCGTCCGGCTTCACGGGGGTCGGTACCGAGGGAGAGGCGTTCACCCTCACGCTCGACCAAGCAGAGACTGGAACCCTTGGTAGGCTGACAATCGAAAAGCCCGCGACGTAAGCACCGCGGGCCTAGAGTCGATTAGCGCCGACGACGACCGGCAGCGAGACTGATCAGGCCGAGGCCCAAGAGACCGAGAGCACCCGGTGCGGGAACTGCCGCAGCCGCGGTGTTGAAGTCGAGCGTGCCGATGTCGAAGCCATCAGAGCTCCGATTGTCGTACGTCTCGGCGAAGTAGGAGAAGGTGGCGTCGGAGACGGTCAGGCTGTTGAAGCTGCCGCCGTTCAGGTCGAACTCGAACGTTACACCGCTCCCACCATTCATCATTGCGGTCGCGCCGATCCCGGCGCTCGACGCTCGGATGCTATCGCCGAAGGTTGCAATCTCGACGAACTCGACACCGTCAGGGCCCGAGAACTCAAAACGGGCGGCTTCGGGGAAGCTGGGGTTCGGCGCCCCATTCGTAATCTCGACCGCAAAGACGCTGTCACCGAAGATCAATGGCGCGACGTCGAACGTGATGCTGCCGTCGATACCGAGCGAAAAGAAGCCCGGCGCACCGGCGTTGATCGCGTCGATATCGCTGCGAGCAGCGGCGACAGTACCGCAATTATCGGGAAGACCGGAAACCGTATCATATTCGCAAGAGAGCCCTTGGCTCACATTGTCTATGAACGGCGTGACCGGACCGGCCTGCGCGGCGGCAACACCGAAAGCGGCGACGGCGGCGGCGGATACGAACTTAATCATGGCTTTTTCCAAACGCAGAGCGACTCACACACCTTCAGACATGCACACCCCGTACCAAGATGGGGAAGTCCCTACAAAGCCCCACAAAGATTATTCCTTAACCATAACGACTTATCGAGACTGTAAAATTGACCGACACTCCGTTTCGTGTCCGTAAGATTTATCTAGCCAAAGAACGGCACCCGCGCATTCAAACCCCGCAATCGCAAGCCGAAACAGAAAATCCCGGGAGCGGCCTCGACCGCTCCCGGGATTTCTAGGGTTCCAATCG
>JBAUIQ010000147.1:0-11676 GCA_049683075.1 Pacificimonas sp. | reverse complement strand
GCCGCCTCGCCCAGCATCAGCGCGGTGCCCGACGGCGCATCGGCTTTCATTCGATGATGCATCTCGACGACCTCGATATCCCAGTCCTCACCAAGCGCGGACGCCGCCTGTTCGACAAGTTTGGCGAGTAAGGTGACACCAAGACTGGTGTTCGCGGTCTGCAAAATCGGGATGTGCTTCGCGGCGGCGTCGATGGCGTCGTGATGGGCACTCTTCAGACCGGTCGTCCCGATCACCAGTGCGCATTCCGCATCGAGTGCGGCATCGAGGTTGCCCTTGAGCGCATCCGGCGTCGTGAAGTCGACGAGCGCGTCCGACGCATGCGCCAACGCGCTGCTGTTCGCCGTTATGCACAGGCCATCGATGCCGAGCGACGAGCCGGTGTCTGGATGCCCAGGCCGCTCGGCCGCGCCCGCAAGTGTTGCCGTCTCCACGCGCCCGATTTCCTCGATGATGGCGCGTCCCATACGGCCGCCCGCGCCCAGAACGCCGATCCGGCTTGTCATTGGCTTCGCCCACTCCTCATAATGCCGTGATGAAGACTGGCGGAGCGCATCATGGCTGACAAGCTGCGAAACATCGTGATCCTGACGGGCGCGGGCATCTCGGCGGAATCTGGCGTTCCGACGTTTCGCGGTCCGGACGGTTTGTGGGAGGGGCACCGGGTCGAGGACGTCGCCACACTCGAAGCGTTCGCGCGGGATCCCGTGCTCGTGCAGCGTTTCTACGACGCCCGCCGCGCTGCGCTCGATACCGTCGAGCCAAATGCCGCGCACCGCGCGCTGGCGCGCTTGGACGAGGAATGGGACGGCGACCTTTTGATCGTCACGCAGAATGTCGACGATCTGCACGAGCGCGGTGGTGCCACGCGCCTCCTTCACATGCACGGTGAGTTGAAGAGCGTCTTGTGTTTCTCTTGCGATGCGCGTGGGCCCGCTCCCGCAACACTGATTGACGGGCCACCTTGTGCCGGATGCGGGGCAACCGCGCTCCGTCCCGACATCGTCTGGTTTGGCGAGATGCCCTATCAAATGGACCGCATCGAGCAGGCGCTGGCCGAAGCGGACCTCTTCGTCTCGATTGGCACGTCCGGCGCGGTCTATCCTGCGGCTGGCTTCGTTCAGATGGCCGCCGCCTATGGCGCGCGGACACTCGAACTCAATCTCGACCCGAGCGAGGGTAGTCACTTCTTCGATGAAGCGCGGCATGGTCCTGCGGGAACACTCGTACCTCAGTTCGTTGATGAATTGCTGAACTAACAAGCTGTCATTCCTGCCCCAGCCTCGCGCAGGCGGGGGCAGGAATGACGGAATTCGTAAGGCTCAATCCACCTGATCCTCGAGCCCATGCATGTCGTCGTCGCTAAGGCCGAAATGATGCCCCACCTCGTGAATCAGGACGTGAGCGACGAGATGCTCCAGCGTCTCTTCATGTTCGGCCCAATAGTCGAGCAGCGGACGGCGATAGAGGTAGACGGTATCGGGAAGCGCACCTGAAACCTCGACCGAACGCCCCACCTCATGCCCATGATAGAGGCCGAGGATGTCGAACGGGCTTTCGAGATTCATGTCCTTTGCGACGTCCTCGGTCGGGAAATCATCGATTTTCAGAACGACGCCGCCGAGATGTTCCTTGAATATAGGCGGCAGGCCTTCGATCGCCGTCTTCGCCAAGCGTTCGATATCATCGAGAGTGGGGGCGAAACCAAAGCGGCGGTCCATGACTTGTTCAGCTGTAATGCCCGCAACGGACATGAGGAAGACATGATGGACAAGCTGACCTTGGCCGAACGCGACGAACTATTGCCGACCCTGGACGGCTGGCAGATGGCCTCGAACCGCGATGCGATCCACAAACAATATAAATTTGACGATTTCGTCGCCGCATTCGGCTTCATGTCGAGCGTCGCCCTGATGGCGGAAAGCGCCGATCATCACCCGGAATGGTCGAACGTCTACAATAAGGTCGATATTACGCTGACAACGCATGATGCGGATGGGCTCAGCCAGAAAGACATCGATCTCGCGCGAAAAATCGATGGGCTCTAGTCCGCATTTTCAGGTTCCTGCTTCGGGGCGTCAGTACTCTTCGCGACTGCCTTCCGACGCTTCAGGTTCGCGCGCAGCGCCGCCGCCAATCGCGCCTCTCGTTCGGCTTTCAATTCCGCCACCGGTACAGGTCCTCGCTTCGCTTGACATTAACCCTTTCCAGCCCATAGCAGGCGCGGCGATCCCCGCCTATGCTGCCGTAGCTCAGTGGTAGAGCACACCCTTGGTAAGGGTGAGGCCGAGAGTTCGATCCTCTCCGGCAGCACCAGACGCTCCATGTTTTCGGGACGTCGAACATGATGTGAGGTTGGCAGACATGGATCGCACCGGCGCTTTGAGAACATTGACGGCCATAGCCGTTCTCGCGTCATCGGCCTCGATCGGCATGGCACAGGAAAGCGCCGCGCCAGCCGACGTCATTCAAGAAGACGTTTTTGCACCGGTCACAACGGACGAGGAGCTTGCCGAGGAGGCGACAGGCGGGCGCACGGACACGGCGTCCGAAACCCTCTACCGTATGCTTCAGAACGATGAGAATGGGGCGGACGTGAATCGCGCCTTGGCAGCCGTGCTCACCGAATTGAATGTCGATTGCCCGGCGATTGAGCGTTTCCAGCGCTTTTCCTTCACCAGCACATTCGTATCGCTGAAGGTGAAATGCTCGGAGCGGGCGCTCTACGCTCTAACGCTAGGTCCGATCGGGCTGGGCGTTGTGTCCGGTGGCGATGGCAGCATCGAGCGCATGGACCCGGACGACGGTGACATTCGGAATGTAAATGGGGAAGCGCCGCGACTGGCACGTCCGACCCGGATCCGAGGTCCACTCATCGACGTTCAGACGCTCCTGATCGCTGGCGGCATCGTTTTTGCGGGGCTCATCGCGCTTATTCTCTACTTCCGTCGGCGGGCAAAGATCATCGCGCCGTGGAAGGGGCTTCGGTCAGAGGACAAGGACCGGCTATTGCTGGAGTCGGACGAGGTCGATGATGATGTCTTCACGCACCCGTCCGGCATGTGGCTGGCGCGCGGATCGCGCGGGAAACGGCGACTGTTTCGCAACCGCCTCTTCGCCTATCTTTATGCCCGGCACGGCCTGAAGCTGTTCCAGGTACGCTGACGGTCATAGCCAGCTGGAGATGGCATCCAGCGGCTTTTTGATCGTCGCATGTCGAGGCATCGTCGCATCGGACGCGGGTTTGCCGCACACGACGATCATCAGCGGCTTTTCGGTCGTCGGCCGCTGGCATATCTCATTTAGAAACTTCATCGGCGATGGCGTATGGGTCAGCGTGGCGACGCCCGCATGCGTCAACGCGGCCAGCAACAAGCCGCACGCGATCCCAACGGACTCCGTAACGTAATAATTTTGCTTATCGTCACCCGACGAAACCCCACCGCGCCGCTGTCCGAACACCACGATCAGCCATGGCGCATCGGTCAGATGATGTTTCACGTCGTCGGTCCCGAGCGGCGCGAGCGCCTCGAGCCAGTCATCCGGCGCCTTTCCGGAATAAAATTCCCGTTCCTCGGCCTCCGCGCCTTCGCGGATGACCTGCTTTACGTCTTGCGAACCGACGACCGCGAAGTGCCATGGCTGGTGATTGGCTCCCGATGGTGCCGTTCCAGCGGCACGGATCGCGTCTTCGATGACGGAGCGCGGAATTGGCGCATCCGAAAATTGACGACAGCTGTGACGACGACGGACATCCTCGTAAATGGCGCGCGCGCGCGACACCATTTCATCATCAGGCAGGTCGATGAAGTCGGCGAATGGGATCGGCTCATAGCTGCTGGTCATGCCCGTCCCGCTACACCGGCAAGCTCGCGCAGAGCTATATTTTTCCGTCCGGATACATCTCGAGGAAGCGCGGTTCGGCAACCCCGCGATCATTCGCATGCTGTGGCAGCGCACATTTGGGATTGAACTCCACAAGCAATGGTCCGCGGTCGGAAAAGGCGACGTCCCAACCGTTGATCTTGAGCCCGGGCAGCGTTCGCGCCGCACGGATAACGAGCGCCGCCGCCTCCGGCCAGTCCGGCACGAGGTTTCCGCGCAACTGTTTTCCAGTATCGGGATGGACTTCGGTCGTGCGGCGATTGACACCGAGCTCGGCAATCACCTCTTCCATCTCGCCGGTCTCGCGGTTCAGTCTTGCCAGCAAGTTGCCGACGCCGCCTGCGCCGAATGTATCGATCATGTTGCCGCCAACGGGCATCCGGAGCGAGGCGCGCCAGATCAACGGGTCTTCCCGATTGTTGAGGACGGTCACACGCGCCGTCGCGGTCCGGTCGCCGATCATGGCGGCAAGATCCGGATGCGGCACGATCCGCTCCTGAAAGATCAGCGGCCCGACCTTGTTGAAATCATATCCCGATAGCAGGCCGACGATCGGCACAAGCGTTCCGTCGCCGAGACGGACGTCTTCGCCTTCGCGCGCCGTCAGAAGTCGCGCCTGCCAGCCGCAGTCCCCGCGCGATGGCTTCATGAAAAGCGGGTAGGGTGCGGTGGACGTCAACCACTCATAAACTTCGGCGGCGGACCGCAGGCTGACGGCGCCGTCGAACGTCTCGTCCGGGTGGTAGACGCCAAGGACCGCGGGAAAGGGAAGGTCGTGCGTTCGAAAATGCGCGTAAGTCCTCAGCTTATCGTTGCCGAGGGCGACCTCATCAGGGTCCTGGATGCGATAAATCCGTTCGAACGCCCAACGTCCCATATATTCGGCGCGCCGGTCCGGGCTCATGTTCGGATCGAAAAGACGGAGGCCGTAATATTCATCGGTCTGGATGCATTGTGGGCCCAGCCGCAGGCGAGCCATGTCGAGAAACTGCGCGGCAACGCTTTTCCCGGTCCTGCGCCGAACCTCCCGCGCGTTGGCGAGAAGTTCGCTTCCTGAAAGTCTTCCCAAGGGAGGTAGCGCCACGTCCTAAATCCTCCCATCTGGATACAACGCCCGGAAGCGCGGCGTCGCCATGCCCGGCCACCCGGCATATTGCAGGTAGGAACCGCGCGGATTGCATTCGACCAGCATCGGCCCCCGATCCGTAAACGCCATGTCCCATCCGGCGAATTTCAGCTTCCGAAACAGCATGTGCCCGGCCTTCAACAGGGCGATGGCCTCGTTCCAGTCGGGAAGCACGAACCCGTCGAGCGCCTGTCCCGTATCGGGATGGACCTCTACCCGCTGTCGCTCGATCTGGACGAGGCCCAGCGTTTCGACGAAGGCACCCGTCTCAAGATCGAGCCGGACGATCAGATTGCCGAACCGGCCGCCGTGGAAGGTATCCACCATGTTGTCGCCGGTCGGTATTCTGACTGATGCCCGCCACAGGTCCGGCTCGTCGCGATCGAAAATGACCTGCATCCGTGCGGTCGCGAGACGCCCCCCGGTCAGTTCCGCCACCTTGGGATGTGGGCGCATCACCTCTTGGAAAAGCAGCGGACCGCGCGCCACCGGGTCATGGGCATTCGCGAAGTCTTGAATGGCGTGCCGCGTTCCGTCACCAAAGACAAGGTGATCGCCATCCGCACGCTCGATCAAATAGGCGTGCTTTCCGCCGCCTCCCCGTGCCGGTTTCGAAAAGAGAGGGTAGGCCGCCTCCGTCCTCAACCAGGAGGCAAGCGCGACGGCCGACCCGAGCTGGCGCGCTTTCGGAAATGTTTCTTGCGGGTCGAAGATCGCGAGCATTCGGGGGTGCGGAAGGTCCGCTTCGACGAGGGTGCGATAAAGCGACAACTTGTCCTTCGCCCGTGAACGGTCATCCTCGTCCAGGATGCGAAAGACATCTTCCTCCGTCCACTTGCCTAGGAACTGGGCGCGCTCGGACCAACTTAGACGTGGTTCGAAAAGCCGGAGGTCGAAATATTCATCGGCCATCAGCTTTTGCGGACCCATCCGCAATTTGACGATGTCTGAGAGTTGCGCAATAACAGGTTTCCCAGTGGCTTTGCGTGCCCGGCGAGCATTCGCCATAACTTCGGCGAAAGTCATCTTTCCGAAATCAATTCCGTACATGCGTGCGCCCGTAGCAAAACGTCTGAACCTGGGTAAGGGTCGCCTCTATGCATACTGTTAAGAAACGATCGCCGTCACTGGCGAGCGGCGACCTGCCTGACGAATATCGCGAAATCTTCAATCACCGCGGCAGCGCCTATGATGAGGCCATGCAGCGTTGGCCGGACGCGCGCGGATCGGAGTTCCTGAACCTTTTCGCGCATGTCGAACTGCCGCCAGAAGCAAAGGTCGCGGATGTGCCGTCCGGCGGCGGTTACCTGAAGCGATGGCTTCCGCTCGGCGCAACGCTGGATGCCTATGATCCGTCCGCGGAATTCCGGGAACGCGGCAGCGGCATTTCACCGGTGAAGCTTTCGGCGCCCGAGCTGGATCGCGACGACTATGACGCCATTGTTTGCCTTGCCGCGTTGCATCACGTCGCGGACAAGGCCGCCTGCTTCGATGGACTGGCACGACATGTCCGCCCCAGCGGTCATGTCCTGATCGCAGACGTGAAGGCGGACTCGCGCATAACGCGCTACCTGGACGGGTTCGTCGGCCAGCATAACGGGACCGGTCATGAGGGCATGTACCTCCGCGCCGACGATCCATTCGATTTCGGCCGCGAGCATCCGCGCGTCGCATCGTCCGATGTTGCAACGCTCGCCTGTCCGTGGGTCTTCCCGGACCGCAGGGCGATGATCGGATTTGCCGGGCTGCTTTTCGGCGCCGCCAGCGCCGGACCGGAGGCCATCGGCGAGGCGCTCGATACCATCGTCGGCGTTCGCGAAGAGGGCGGCAAGACGATCCTCGATTGGGAACTGACCTACATCAGCGCGACGATCCGCTAACGGGTCATCAGGTCGGGCAGCCAGTCGGCGTGCGCCGTGGCGAGGTCGTTCAGACTGATGGAAGAAGAGCCGACGCCGAGAGACGCGCCGCCCGTAGTCCCGATCCTCGTGCCCTCCACGGTCACGCCGGGGGAGGCGACGACGATGTAGCGGCCCTGGTCTTCTCCGAACGCGGCCTCGTGACCCATGTCGTCGAGCGTCGCGCCAATACCGCCAGCAAGCGCCATTTCCGTGACCGCGACCAGCACGCCGCCATCCGACACATCATGGACGGCGGTGACGGTGCCCTCGGCAATCAGCTTGCGGACATAGTCGCCGGTCGCCCGCTCTTTCTCGAGATCAACGGACGGCGGCGGGCCATCTTCGCGGTCTGCGACGACGCGCAGCCATTCGGACTGCCCCAGAT
Source organism: Pacificimonas sp. (assembly GCA_049683075.1). Lineage (GTDB taxonomy): Bacteria > Pseudomonadota > Alphaproteobacteria > Sphingomonadales > Sphingomonadaceae > Pacificimonas. Next base: position 4,379 of record JBAUIQ010000147.1, on the reverse strand, counting down.
GCGTGCCGGGGCCGCCGATCAGCCAGATCGCTTCGCCCTCGGCCTTCAGCGCAATGTCCGTGCGCCGCGCGGCGTCTTTCAAAAGACCGATGGCGCCGATGGCGGGCGTGGGGAGAATGCCGACGCCATTGGTCTCGTTGTAAAGCGACACGTTGCCGGAGACGATCGGCATGTCGAGCGCAGCGCAGGCCTCGGCCATCCCCTCGATACAGCCGACGAACTGTCCCATGATTTCCGGACGCTCCGGATTGCCGAAATTCATGCAGTCCGTCGTGGCGAGCGGCGTCGCGCCGACGGCGGTCAGGTTGCGATAGGCCTCGGCAATGGCCTGCTTCCCGCCCTCGACCGGATCGGCAAAGCAATAGCGCGGATTGCAGTCGGTCGTGATCGCCAGCGCCTTGTTCGTGCCGTGCACACGGACGACGGCCGCATCGCCGCCCGGACGCCCGATCGTGTCCGCGCCCACCATGTGATCGTACTGCTCCCAGATCCAGCGGCGGCTGGCGAGATTGGCGCTGCCCATCAGCGTCAGGAGATCGTCCGTCACTTTGTTCGCATATTCGACTTCGCCGAGCGGCTGGCGCGCAGGCGTCGGCGTGTGCGGCCGGTCGTAAAGCGGCGCGTTGTCCCCGAGCGGCCCCAGCGGAATGTCGCAAACCGTCTCGCCGCCGAAGGTCAGCTCGAGGTGCTTCGTGTCCGTGACCGCGCCGATGACGGCGAAATCCAGTTCCCACTTGCTGAAGATCGCCTCCGCCTCGCCCTCGCGCCCCGGCTTCAGCACCATCAGCATGCGTTCCTGCGATTCCGACAGCATCATTTCATAGGGCGTTATCGCCTCTTCGCGGCACGGCACCTTGTCGAGGTCCAGCCGGATGCCGACGCCGCCCTTGTCCGCCATTTCGACGCTGGAGGAGGTAAGGCCCGCCGCGCCCATGTCCTGAATCGCTACGATGGCGTCCGTCGCCATCAGTTCGAGACACGCCTCGATCAGGAGCTTTTCGGTAAACGGATCGCCGACTTGCACCGTCGGACGCTTCTCTTCGGAATCCTCGGTGAACTCAGCCGACGCCATCGTTGCGCCGTGAATGCCGTCGCGTCCGGTCTTCGACCCGACATAGATGACCGGATTGCCGATCCCGGCGGCGGCTGAATAGAAGATATTGTCCGTCTTCGCCGTCCCCACCGTCATCGCGTTGACCAGGATGTTGCCGTTATAAGCCGGGTGGAAATTGGTTTCGCCGCCAACCGTCGCGACGCCGACGCAATTGCCATAGCCGCCAATCCCGGCGACGACGCCCTTCACCAGATGCCGCGTCTTCGGATGATCCGGCGCGCCGAAACGCAGCGCGTTCATGTTCGCGATCGGCCGCGCACCCATGGTGAAGACATCGCGCAGGATGCCGCCGACGCCTGTCGCCGCGCCCTGATAGGGCTCGATGAAGCTCGGGTGGTTGTGTGACTCCATCTTGAAGATCGCCGCGTCGCCGTCGCCGATATCGACGACGCCCGCATTCTCGCCTGGCCCGCAAATGACCTGCGGCCCCGTTGTCGGCAGCTTTTTGAGGTGCAGGCGGGATGACTTGTAGGAGCAATGCTCCGACCACATGACCGAGAAAATGCCGAGCTCGGTCAGGTTCGGCGCGCGTCCCAGCGCCTTCAGGATGACGCCATATTCTTCCGGGCTCAGCCCATGTTCGGCGACGGTTTCGGGCGTGATTTCTGGGTCGGTCTGGGTCATGCCGCGCGCTTTAGCGTCGGGGCCGGAAACAGGCTAGCGCAGGATGTCTTCGCCGGTCTCGAGGAAGCGACGGCAGGCGGCCATGGCGTCGTCGTTCACGGTGAGCGTGTTCAGGAAGTCCGGTTCACTCGCCTCGATACCATCGGTCAGCGTTTCGCCAGCCGCCATCCGCCGCGCCCCCCGACGCACTGTCGCGACGCCGTGCGGCGGCAGCGCAGCAAGCTCATCGGCGACGACGAGGGCCCGCTCGACAGCGTCGTCGGCCAGTTCGTGAACGAGACCGATGCGCAAAGCTTCGTCCGGCCCGACGACCCTGCCGCGGATAACCATCTCCTCGGCCCGTGCTGGGCCCACGGCACGCGCCAGCATCTGCATTCCGCCAAGGCCCGGCATGATCCCAAGCCGCGTCTCGGGAAGGCCGATCATATAGTCGCCCTTGGTGGCGACCCGGATGGCGCAGGCGAGCGCCGTTTCGCAGCCACCGCCCATGCAGGTGCCGTTGATCGCGGCGATGACGGGCAGCTTCGTCCGGACCAAGCGGTCGATCAGGCTGTACGTCGGCACGTCGGCACGATTGCCGCCAGGCGCGATCTTGCCACTCGCAAGTGCCTCACCCGCCGCGACGATTTCGCCGACGTCAAAGTGGCGGATGAAAACGCCGGGCACGCCGCCGGTGAGAACAAGAGCGCGAACGTCGTCATTGGCCTCCGCAGACGCCAGCGCGGCGTCCAGCTCCGCCGCCGTCTCGCCATTCATATATCCGCGTGGCGGATTGGTGATGGTAATGAGGCGAACCGCGCCCCGATCCTCGATCGAAAGTTGAGCCATCCCACGGTCCTTTGCTGCAGGTTAATATGGATCCTGTCGGTAAATTTTACACCCGACACGATCGGCCCGCGAGACTGTCGGCGCAAGCCCAACGTTTTGTTTATAAATCGCATAATGGCATGACGCTTGCGTAACGATTTTCGAGTTTCATATATTGGGGGACCTCGAAATGATCCGTTCTGTTCTTTTGACCACGACCATCGCCATCGGCCTTGCAGCGCCTGCCGTCGCTGAGCCCGTTTTCGACCGCTTCGGCGCGCTGCCGCAGACCGAATTCGGTGGCGACGGCATCCCGAATGACCGCGTTGCCGTGACGAATATCAACGTCGGACAGGTCAGCGGAGAAATCGGTCTCACCGCCACGCCGCGTTTCAGTGCCCCTCTGCCAACCTTGGTTGAAGATGGTGTCTTCGGCGTCGCTCCGGGTGCAGACAGCAACGGACGGTCGTTTTGGAACTTTAGCTTCTACGCCGACATCCTTCCGGGGCTCGACTATACGCTCCTCTATGATTTCGACCCGTCAAACGGCACGGATTATGGTGAGTTGTCGCTTGAATTCTTTACGCCGAACGATCCGACGACAATCGAAGGCAGCCAGAACGCAACGTTCGAATATCTGAACGATGGCGCTCCCCTGGTAGCGATTCCGCCGTCCATGTTCGACTTCGACGCGGACGCCAACGGCATCTATAACTTCCGCCTGCAGGCGCGCGATCTCGCCGGCGCGCTGATCGGTGAGGCGGCCATCGATGTCATCGTCGGCAACGGTCCGACGGACGTTCCGGCGCCGGCAGGCTTTGCATTGCTTGGCCTCGGCATCATTGGCCTCGCCGCTGCCCGCCGCCGCCGCTAACGCTCGACATGCAAGGTCGTGGATAGAGGAGGGCATCCGTATTGCGGATGCCCTTTTTCTTATTGTTTCAAAATTTTGCCAACGACCTCACTTCCGGAATGCCGGGATCGAAATTCCCTTCAAGTTGGGAACCTTCGCAGGTTCAAAGCTTTGCCGTCCAAAGGGAGATCGAAACATGGCAGAAATTCCAACGCGGCGAACCGCTTACGAACCGACCGAGTATGACTTGGCGACAACGGCACCGACGCTGCTGAAGCGGGTGTCTTGGGGCGCAATTTTCGCGGGTGCACTGCTGGCGCTGGGCTTTACGATCCTCCTCGGCCTGCTCGGCGCAGCACTGGGCGTTGGAGGTTTCGATCCTGCGACCGAGGATGTCAGCTTGACCAGCGCTGCATGGTTCGTTGGCATATTTTATCTTCTGACGACGGTTCTCGCCTATTTCCTCGGCGGGAGTGCCGCCGCCCGCCTCGCAGGCTTTCCGTCCGGCGCGACGGCGATGCTGCATGGAGCCGCAGTTTGGGCCCTTGGAACGGTCGTCGCCGCTTGGATGGCGACCGGTGCTGTTACGGGCGCGGTGAACACCGCCGTCGGTGCTGCCGGATCGGCTGCTTCCGGGATCGCGGATGCCGTATCTGGTAACGGCTCGTCGGGCGCAGAAAACGACGAAGGTTTATCGCGAGAAGCGCGTCAGGCCGCTCGGGAGGCGCGTCGCGAGGCTATTGAGATCGCAAACCAGGCCGGTTTGACCGGATCCGACGTGGAGGCCGCAGAGGACGTACTTTCGAGAACGGCCGAGGACATGATACGCACGCCGGGCGACATGGGTGCCGACTTTAACGAAGCCATCGACGATCTTTTCACCGGCGAGAACGCCGTGGTGTCGGAAGCGGAACGCGATGCTCTCGCTAGGCAGGTCGCGCTGCGTACCGGTGTGACGGAGGCCGAGGCGCGCCGTGTTGC
>JBAUIQ010000146.1:0-9973 GCA_049683075.1 Pacificimonas sp. | reverse complement strand
ACCCATATCGCGCCGACGCTTCAGGCCGCGCTCGATGACTGGGACGCCAAGTTTTCGGCGCTCGAAAAGCTGGCGGAGGATCTTGAGCATGAGACCATTCCGCGCGAGCGCTTTCACGAGCGCGAGGCCGACGCGCCCCTGCCGCGCGCCTATCAATGGGCTGATGGCTCGGCCTATGTGAACCATGTCGAACTCGTACGCCGCGCCCGCGGGGCTGAACTTCCGGACAGCTTCTGGGAAGATCCGCTGATGTATCAGGGCGGCTCCGACGGCTTCATCGCGCCGCGCGATCCCATCCGCCTCGCTGATGAAAGCTGGGGCTGCGATATGGAGGCGGAGATCGTCGTCGTGACGACCGACACGCCACAGGGTGTCACGCCCGAAAAGGCGCTCGATCATGTCGCGCTCGTGGGCCTCATCAACGACGTGTCGCTCCGGAACCTCATTCCCGCCGAGCTCGGAAAAGGGTTCGGCTTCGTCCAGTCGAAACCGGCAAGCGCGCTCAGCCCCGTTTTCGTGACGCCGGATGAACTCGGCGACGCCTGGACCGGGGGCAAGCTCAATCATGTCCTGAAGGTCGACTATAACGACAAGCCGTTCGGCCGCGCCGAGGCGGGTGAAGAAATGACCTTCGACATGGGCGTTCTTATCGCCCACCTCGCAAAGACCCGATCGCTTGGCGCGGGCACCATCATCGGATCGGGCACCGTTTCCAACCGCGACCCCGATAACTCGCCGGGTCGCCCGGTCGCGGATGGCGGCAAGGGCTATAGTTGCATCGCGGAGCAGCGGATGGTCGAGACGATCGCGGACGGCAAACCCACGACCGAATTTATGAAGGTTGGCGACAGCGTCCGCATCTGGATGGACGGCGCGGACGGTAAACCCATCTTTGGCACCATCGAACAGGACGTCGTCCCATTGGAAACGAGCGCCATGGGCGGCCAGTAATGTCGGATCGCATCCTTTACGATTATTGGCGCTCCACCGCGGCCTACCGTGTTCGGATCGTGCTGCATCTCAAGGGCCTCGATCACGACCACAAGACCATCGACCTGGTCGAGGGCGCACAAGACAGCGTTGGCTTCAAGATTTTGAACCCGCACGGCCGCGTTCCGTATCTGATCGATGGGGAAGTGGGCCTCAATCAAAGCCTCGCCATTTGCGAATATCTGGACGAGGTCTATCCCCAGCCTCCGATCCTTCCGGGCGACGCCGCCAGGCGTGGACGTATCCGCGGTGCGGCACAGATCATCGCAGCGGACGTCCACCCGCTCAATAATCTCAGTGTTCTCAAATATCTGAAGGATCCGCTGGGTCACGACCAGGATGAAGTGGACGCTTGGTATCATCACTGGATCGCCACCGGGTTTCGCGCTCTGGAGGAGCTCGCCGAGGCCGGCGACGGGCCATATCTTTTCGGCGACCAGGTGACGCTCGCCGATATCTGCCTGACGCCACAAATGTACAACGCCCGGCGCTTCCGCATGGATCTGACGCCCTATCCGGGTCTCGTCGAGATCGACAAGCGACTGATGGCGCTGGACGCGTTCCAGTCTGCGAAACCTGAACGACAGGAAGGAGCCTCCTGATGGCGAAATGGCTGGTGAAGTCCGAGCCCTTCAAGTGGAGCTGGGAGGATCACAAGAAGAAGGGCGTTGAGCCGTGGGACGGCGTCCGTTCGGCGCAGGCGCTGAACAATATGCGCGATATGAAAACGGGCGACGAGGTGATGTTTTATCACTCGAACAAAGGGCTCGAGATCGTTGGCATCTGCTCGGTCGTGAAGAAGTTTTACGACGATCCGGACGACGAGAAATCCGGTCTGGTCGATCTGAAGGCCGAACGCGACATGCCGCGCCCGGTTACATTGAAAGAGATCAAGGCGGCCGGAGAGATCGACGACATCGCGCTTGTCCGCCAGTCGCGCCTCAGTGTCATGCCAGTCACCGACGACCAGTGGGATTACATCATGGAGCTGGCCGCAAGCTGACATGAAGCCGGTCGTTATTTCCGGCTGTTCCGGCGGTGGCAAGTCGACGCTGCTCGCCGAACTGGGGCGGCGCGGCTTCGCGACGTCCGACGAGATCGGTCGGCAGGTCGTGCGCGCCGGCGAAGCCGACCCAATCGCGGATCCCGGCCACTTTGCGGCGCTGGTGGCGGCTCGGGAGATCAAGCGGGCGCGGGCGACCGACGGCCTCGTTTTCTTCGACCGCAGCCTCGTAGACCAGATTGCCCTCGCCCGAAGGATGGGCCAGGCGCTTCCGCCCGAACTTGGCGACATTGCTCCGCTCGACTTTTACCATGAGCGCGTAATATTCGCCCCGCCATGGCCCGAACTTTTTGCGCAGGATGCGGAGCGGCGGCACGACTTTCCGGCTGCGATGGACGAATATATCGACCTCCACCGCGTCTACCCGACGTTCGGCTTCACCCTTATCGACCTGCCACGCGCGAGCGTTTCGGACCGGGCGGATTTCGTCCTTCACGCGCTCGATCAGCCGCTGAGTTTATGGGGAAGCAGCGCTTCATAGTGCGGGCGGCAGCGTTCGTAGAGCGAGAGGTAGTCGTCCGGCAAATTCACTGGTCGATCGTCACGCCCTTCGAAGCCCGTGCTTGCGATAACGCGACCGTACCAGTGCGGTGCCCAGACACCGTCGCTTTCATGCTGTCCCTTCGCCCATGACAGCATCGCTGAATCGAAGGCGATGTCCAGCGCATCGCAGAGCCTTGTCAGCATCATCGAGGGGTCCGCCAGGACGTCGGCGCCTTCTACGACCGGCGGCGCATGGCCGAGGCGGTCCGCCTCCATGCGGAAAAAGAGGTGTAGCCGTTCCAGTCCCATGTCCTCGAAGGAGACCGCCTGCATTTTCTTCGCATAGCTGGCGATCATGCGTTTCGGATCGCGAATAAGAAAGGCGTGACGATGGTTGGGCAAGTCCGCGATCGTGACCGGCCCGGCCATCTCGGACGGCATATGTTTCTGATACCAGATTGGCGCGCCACCGGGTGCGGGACCGTTCAGCTCCCGCGTCACCGATCCCCAGTTGCAGTCCATCGAGGACATCACCTCGTCCGCCAATGGATGTGGCTCGCCCGTCGTCTTCAGATAGGCCCCATAATAGGGCTCGTCGCTGACGGCCGTATCGGCCCGTGCGCCAAAGCCGCGCATCATCGCGGTCGAGATGTTGCGCGGGCCCGACCACATCGCGATCCGGATCGTCATGCCGCGCCGCAGTCCGCGATCAGGCGCTCCCGATAAAGCTGCTGCAAGCGCTCGACCATCGGCCCGCGCGCGGCGGTCAATTCCCGTCCATCAACTTCCGTGACCGGGACGACACCCGCGAAGGTCCCGGTCACGAACGCTTCGTCCGCACCGTAAACGTCTGCCAGGGAGAAATCCTTCTCAAAGGCGGGAATGCCCGCATCCTTCGCCAGCTCGAGGACCACCCCGCGCGTTATGCCGCCGAGGCAGTATTTCCCGCTCGACGTCCAGATGTCACCCTTTCTGACGATGAAGAAATGCGTCGAATTGCACGTTGCGACAAACCCATGCGGGTCGAGCATCAGGGCTTCGTCGTAACCTGCCTTCGTCGCCTGGATGCATGCGGTGATACAATTCAGCTTCGAATGGGAATTCAGTTTCTGATCCTGCACGGCCGGATCGCCGCGACGCACGTGGACCGTGAAGAGGCGAATGCCGCCCTCGACGGTCGCAGGCAGCGGCTCCTTCCATTCCGGTACGATGACAATGGTGGCATCCGAAATCACGACGCGCGGATCCTGATAGGGTGTGGAGCGGATCCCGCGCGTGACCATCAGGCGGATGTGTCCGCCATCGATCATGTCATTTGCTGCGATGGCGCGCGCCAGCCGCTCGGACAGCTCCGTTCGCGTCAGGCCGATATCCATGTCGATGGCTTTGGCGCCTTCATAGAGGCGGTCGAGATGTCGCCCCAGAAACGCGATCCGGCCGTTGTGGACGCGCAGGCCTTCCCACACCCCGTCGCCGAGCATGAAGCCGGAATCGAAAACGCTTACCACTGCCTCCGCGCGCGGTGTCAGCGTGCCGTTGACGTCGATCAGGACCGTGTCGTTGCGCGGATCCTGCGTGTAGTCATGCGTTCCCTTCTGGCTCATGGCACTTTCACCCACATCGTTTCGAAGCCGTGAAAACCGGGCAGTGTGCGCCGCACATTCGGCGTGGTGCCAAGCGTTAAATGGGGCAGCCGCTCGGCCAGTTTTCTGAAAGCGATCGCGCCCTCCGCGCGGGCAAGCGGCGCGCCGAGGCAGAAATGAATGCCGCCGCCGAAACTGTGGTGGCGCGGTTTCATCCGGCCAATGTCGAACAGGTGCGGATTGTCGTGAACGGCCGGGTCGTGGTTGGCGGCAGCAAGCGACGTCACGATCGTCCGTCCGTTCTCGATCTCGACATCGCCCAGTTCGAAATCCGCGTGTGGAATGCGCGCCGCGGTGATAACTGGGCTGTCGTAGCGAAGCACTTCCTCGACAGCATTTTCCGCAAGCGACGGGTCGTCGCTCAGTCGTTCCCACTGCGCGCGGTTCGACAGCAGCGCATGCACACCATTTCCGATCAAGTCGGTCGTCGTCACGTTTCCGGCGGTCAGCAGCAGGTTGCAAAGCTGCACGATCTGATCGTCCGTCAGCCGCTCGTCATCGTCTTCGGCACGGATCATGGCGGAGATAAGATCTTCGCCTGGCCGGGCACGGCGCTTGGCGATCATCTCATGAAAATAGCCGCTCATCGCTTCGCCGGCCGCTTCGACCTTCTCGACAAGTTCGGGCGGTTTCACGAGGCTCAGCGCGAAAACGAGCGCGTCCGACCAGCGCTTGAAATCTCCCATGCGCGCCGTTTCGACACCCAGCATATGCGCGATGACGACGGTGGGCAGCGGCCCTGCGAACTCTGCGATTAGGTCGATCTCACCGCCTTTCGCAATCATTGCATCGATCAGCCGGTCCGCCTCCGCCTCGACGATCGGCAATGTCGCGTCGACGGCGCGCGGCGTGAAGGCCTTACTGACCAGCCGCCGCAGGCGCCCATGATCGGGATCGTCGGCAAACAGCATGGAGGGCGTATATTCCGCCTCCATCCCCGGCGGGCAATTGGCATAAAGTCTGCTGAGCGCGTCGGGCAGGCTCTTTCGTGGATCGGCGCCAAGCGTCCGGTCCGCCAGCACCGCCTTCACATCCACTTCACGCGTGACGATCACCGCGCCCAGCTGCTCGTCCCGCATGACGGGGCACGTCGCGCGGACATGATCCAGTCTCGAGTGCATGTCATCGTTAAATCCCGGATCGAGCGGCGTCAACGCCAGGCCCTGGGGAAGGTCGTCGGCCACTCTCAGTCCCGGTAATCCAGCGGTGGCATCCGGTCGCCGAGAAGCGCGCGATATTCATAGCCTTCCGGCTGCCGACGGATGAACTCAGCCTTGGCTTCGGCGATGAGATCTGGGCGCTGGTAGAGTTCCACCGCCGTCAGTGCGAGAATCTTCGCAGCATTCTGCATGCCTTTATGGCCAATCGACATGCCGCCCGCCGCAACCGCCTGCCAGCTGTGCGCGGGCGTCCCGGGAACCCAGGTTGCGGTGCGGAAGCCCGCGGTCGGCACCGCCCAGCTGACGTCGCCGACATCGGTTGATCCCGCACCGTGGTTTTCCGATAAGGGATCGATGGCGACCGCGTCGGACATGGCATCTGCCATGTCGCGGGTCTCGGCCATCGCGAGCGTCGGATAAATTCGTGACGCGAAGGCCTGTTCCGCAGCATCATAGTTCACGCCGCCTACCTCCGTCATCTTTGCATGGACGAGCGTTTGCAGCGTCTCGTTCGGGAGGAGCGGCATCGCACCGTGGATGACCTCATATTCCATCCGCGTACCGGTTCCGAGCGCCGCCCCGTTGGCGACGTCAACCAGTCGCTCGAATGACGAGCGGACGACTTCGGCATCAGGGTTGCGGACGTAGTAGAAGGCTTCGGCGAAGTCCGGCACGACGTTGGGTGCACGGCCGCCTGCCGTGATGACGTAGTGCATCCGGCTTTCCTGCGGCATGTGCTCGCGCATCATGTTCGCCATCATGTTCATGGCTTCGACGCCATCGAGCGCGGAACGCCCCTGTTCGGGTGCAGATGCGGCATGAGCGGACTGCCCGTAGAAGCGGAACTTGCCGCTTTTGTTGGAATTGGACGTCGCCATGTCGGCGCTGTTGCCGCTGCCCGGGTGCCAGTGCAGCGCCACGTCGACATCGTCGAACAGCCCTTCGCGGACCATATAGACCTTGCCCGCGCCGCCCTCCTCGGCTGGCGTTCCGAAGAAGCGGACCGTACCCGGCGTGCCCGTTTCGACCAGCCAGTCCTTTACGGCGATCGCCGCGGAGGCCGATGCCGTCCCGAACAAGTGATGGCCGCAGGCATGACCCGCATCGACATTGGCGAGCTCTTTCTTCTCCGGCTCGGCCGCCTGGCTGAAGCCGGGCAGGGCATCGAACTCGCCCATGATACCGATGGTCGGACCGTCACCCGTCGAGAAGTCCGCGACAAACGCGGTCGGTACGTCCGCAACACCGCCGCGAATGACGAAGCCTGCTGCCTCAAGACGATCCTGCAACAACTGCGACGACTGGGTTTCCTTGTACCCGAGCTCGGCCAGCCGCCAGATCGCATCCGCCGTTTCGACATTGGCGGCGCGGTCCGCCTCGATCCTCTCGATGGCGATCACTTCGTCGGCGGCGACCGCAGGTGCGGCGATAAGCGCGGCGGCGGTCAAAAGGCGCGTGGCGAATGACATAAGACTTGGACTCCCTCGTTTGTTGCGTCGCAGCCTGCCGACTCCTCCTCCGTTCGTCAGCCCCTTTTTGACGCGGGGTCGCTGGCGGCGATGGCGTCGGACGTTATGAGAGCGGTCATGCGATTTTTATCCGACAACGCCGCACGGGCCTGCCCGGAAGTCATGGACGCGGTCGTTGCCGCGAACGATGTTCTCGATGGCAGCTATGACGACGACAGCCTTTCGGCGCGGCTAGACGGGGTATTCGGCGACGTTTTCGGCGCGCCGTGCCGCGTATTCCCAGTCTCGAGCGGTACCGCCGCGAACGCGCTGGCGCTGGCGGCGATGCTACCGCCCTTCGGGGCCGTCGTCTGTCATCGCGAAGCGCACATTCATGTCGACGAAGCAGGGGCCCCGGAATTCTACACCGGCGGCGCGAAGCTTTTACTGGCCGAGGGCGAGGGCGCGAAGCTGACGCCCGAGACCATCGCCGCCGCCATGGCCCCGATGCGTGAGGACGTTCACCAGGTGCAGGTCGGCGCCCTCTCGCTGACCCAGGCGACGGAAAGCGGGCTCGTGTACACGGCGGCAGAGCTGGCGGCGCTTGGTGACGTCGCCAAAGGTCGCGACTGGCACCTGCACATGGACGGCGCGCGCTTCGCGAATGCACTAGTGCGCCTGATCGACGATGATGGCTGCCATCCCGGTGACATCACCTGGCGTGTCGGTGTCGACGCGCTCAGCTTCGGCTGCATTAAGAATGGTGGCATGTCGGCGGAGGCGCTGGTCGTGTTCAACGAAGCGCTAGCGAAAACCATCCCGTCGCGAAGGAAACGTGCTGGACAGATGCCCTCCAAGGGGCGCTTCGCCGCCGCACAGCTGATCGCCATGATCGAAACGGGCGCATGGGAGCGCAATGCCCGCGCGGCGAACGATGGCGCGGCGCGTATCGGCGCGGCAGCGGGTGCGCGCCTTACCCAGCCGGTCGAGGGCAATGAGGTGTTCGTCCAGTTAGGCGACAAGGGCGCGGCTACGCTCCGTGCGCAGGGCTTCGACTTCTACGATTGGGGCGACGCGGGTTCGGGCGAGGCACGCTTCGTCGCCGCGTGGGACACGCCGGAGAGCCACATCGCGGCACTCGAAGCCGCTCTCGCCACGCTCCCCGAACCACAAGCGGGATGAACGTTCGGCACGTCGCTTCCCTTGCCATCGTCACGCTGATCTGGGGAACGACCTGGTACGTCATCAAGACACAGCTTGGCACGGTGCCGCCTGAATGGTCGGTCGCCTACCGGTTCGGACTGGCGAGCCTCGTCATGTTCGCGATTGTCCTCGCTACGGGACGACAAGTCAGCTTCCCACTCCGTGCGCACGTCTTCTTCTTTCTGCTCGGGCTCGCCCAGTTCGCCGCGAATTTCAATTTCGTCTATTACGCCAGCACGGTCGTCACGTCCGGCCTCATTGCGGTCGCCTTCGCGCTCCTAATGATCCCGAACGCGATCATGGCGCGCGTCTTCCTGGGCCAGCCGATCAGCGCCCGCTTCATGGTTGGGGCGGCGCTCGGCATCGTCGGCGTGGCGCTTCTCTTTCGGCAGGAGTTGATTGCGCTCGAGGGAACGCCCGCACTCGCTTTCGGCCTCGTCACCACCGCCTGCGCCGTCATGTCCGCCTCGACCGCCAACGTCATGCAGGCCAGCCGCCTGGCCCATAGTCTGCCGATGATTTCGATGCTTGCATTCGCAATGGGTTACGGCGCGTTGCTGGACGCTCTCTACGCGTTCTGGCGGGCCGGACCGCCGGTGTTCGAAGCGAACCTGATCTATGCAAGCGGGCTCGCCTATCTGTCGATCTTTGCCTCGGCCATCGCCTTCGTTCTCTATTTCGGCGTCATTCGCGCGGTTGGTCCCGCACTCGCGGCCTATTCGGGCGTCTTGGTACCATTTGTCGCAATGACTGTCTCGACCCTGTTCGAAGGTTATATGTGGACCGGGCCCGCAATAGTGGGGGCGGTCCTTTCCATCTCGGGCATGGTCATCGCGCTATCGGCCCGACGAAGCAATTCGGACTAAACTAATCCTGTTTAATGCGGGAGACAGGTTGGCCGGTTAAAGAGCACGCTACGCTCTTGTGGGGGTTACAGTAATGACGATGATGGACGGGACTAGCGCCCGCGAAGAGATCCTTGACGGCAATTTCGATAAGGTTGCGGTTTCCACGCTTCCTTTCGCTTTGACGGTCAGCAATCCGAACCTTGATGACAATCCGCTCATCTATGTCTCGGATGCATTTTCCCGGATGACGCTCTATGATCGGGGGGCCGCCATCGGCCGGAACTGTCGCTTCCTTCAAGGAGAGCAGACGGACAAACGGACCGTTCAGCGTATTCGTGACGCGATCGCCAAAAAGACTGAAGTCAACGTCGACGTCTTCAACTATAAAGCGGACGGCACGGGCTTTTGGAACCGCTTGCTACTGTCGCCGCTTTTCGATGAAGACGATGAGTTGGCTTATTATGTGGGAATTCAGCACCCGCTGCCGAATGAGGAAAGTCCGGACGCTCGACCGTCCACCGAGGATTCCGATGAAGACGTGCTTCGCGAAGTCCAGCACCGGGTAAAGAACCATCTCGCGATGATCGTCGGCATGATCCGCCTGCAATCGCGAGAGGGCGATGCGGGTCGCGATTACCGGACGCTCGCGCGGCGCGTCGAGGCATTGCAGTTGTTATATCAAGAACTCAGCGACGGCGGGGTCGCTCGTCACAATAGCGATATTATTCCGCTTGGTGCCTATATCACTCGCGTCACCAACGCAGTCGCCCATATCGACGGTCGCAAGTCGATCCGCGTCAACATTCATGCGGATCGCGTGGATGTCAGCGCGCAAAAGGCCGGTCAGCTTGGCTTGATCCTTTCCGAGCTTCTTACGAATTCACTTCAGCATGCATTTGCGAACCAGCGCAACGGCATGGTGGCGGTTCAGCTGACGGTTCTCAGCAACGATGTTGTCCGCCTTCGGGTCAGCGACGACGGCATGGGCATGCCCGAGGGTTCGACATGGCCGGACGATGGCGGTCTTGGCGGGCGCATCGTCAAAGGCCTCGTGCGCGACATTAACGGACAGCTGTCGATCGACAGCGTCGCCACCGGAACGACGGCAACGCTGGATTTCTCGGTCGGGAACGAA
>JBAUIQ010000145.1:0-6363 GCA_049683075.1 Pacificimonas sp. | reverse complement strand
ATGTCGCTGTCCGCGCGGCGGGGCAGCACGATCGTCAGCGGACCCGGCCAGAAGGCGTCTATGAGGCGTACGGCGAGCGGACCGATCTCCGCGTGGCGCGCGGCCATGTCGGCGTCCGTCACATGCGCGATCAACGGATTGAAGCTCGGACGGCCCTTGGCAGCGTAGATGCGCGCAACCGCCTCGCCATTCGTCGCATCGGCGGCAAGGCCGTAGACCGTCTCCGTCGGCAGCGCGACGATATCCCCAGCCCTTAAGCGCGTTTCGGCCGTTGGCAGCGCGCTTGCATCGTCGGCGGACAATATGACGGGAAGCTGCGACATGGCGCGGGCCTAGCGAGGGCGGGCGTCCCGCGCTATCTCCCAGACCATGAGCTACACCGCCCCCCTCGCCGACCAGCGCTTCGCCCTCGATACGATTGCCGACCTGCCCGGTCTCGCCGAACTGCCCGCCTTTTCGGAGGTGGACGACGATTTGGTCGATGCGATCCTGACCGAATCGGGGAAGTTCGCGGCCGAAGTTTTTGCACCCTTGAATCGGATCGGCGATACCGAAGGCGCGACGCTGGCGAACGGGGTCGTGACGCTGCCCGAGGGATTTCGCGCGGCCTATCAGCAATATGTCGAGGCTGGCTGGGGCTCGCTGGGCGCGGCGGCGGAATATGGTGGACAGGGATTACCGTTCGCGCTCGCCACCGCCTGCCAGGAGCAGCTGACGGCGGCGAACATGGCGTTCTCGCTGGCGCCGATGTTGACGCTCGGCGCGATCGAGGCGCTGGCTGCGCATGCCTCCGATGAATTGAAGCAGACCTATCTGACGAAGCTGGTGTCCGGCGAATGGACCGGCACGATGAACCTGACCGAGCCGCAGGCCGGATCGGACGTCGGCGCGCTGAGGACGACGGCGACGAAGGGCGAGGATGGCCGTTGGCGCATCAAGGGCGCGAAGATCTACATCACCTGGGGCGAGCATGACGTCGCGGACAATATCGTCCATCTCGTCCTGGCGCGGACGCCGGACGCGCCGCTTGGTACCAAGGGCATCAGCCTGTTCGTCGTGCCGAAGATGCTGCCCGACGACGACGGCAATTTTACCGTGCGGAACGACCTTCGGTGCACGGGACTGGAGCATAAGCTCGGCATCCATGCCTCGCCGACCTGCTCGATCAGTTTTGGCGACAATGACGACTGCGTTGGCTTCATGGTCGGCGAGGAAATGGCGGGGATGCGCGCCATGTTCACGATGATGAACCATGCGCGCGTCAATGTCGGCCTGCAGGGTCCGGCGATCTGCGAGCGTGCCTATCAGCAGGCCGTGACCTACGCGAAAGAACGCGTGCAGTCGGCGAAGATCGGCGCACCGTCGCGCGATCCGGTTCCAATCATCGATCATGCGGACGTGCGCCGCAATCTGATGACGATGCGGGCGCTGACCGAGGCGACGCGCGCCCTCGTTTACCTGAATGCCGCCGCCGTCGACCGGGCGCACGCGGAAACGGACGAGGAAAAGAAGGCGGCGGCGCGGGGTCGCGCGGACCTCCTGACGCCGATCACGAAAGCGTGGGCGACGGACACGGGCGTCGAGGTCGCCTCGCTCGGCGTGCAGGTGCATGGCGGGATGGGCTTCGTCGAGGAAACCGGCGCGGCGCAGCATTATCGCGATGTTCGCATCGCGCCGATCTACGAGGGCACGAACGGTATCCAGGCGCTCGATCTCGTTGGCCGCAAACTGTCGATGACCGGCGGCGCGCATTGGCGCGCGCTCGTGAAGGAAATGCGTGCGGACATCGAGGCGCTTCCCGCAAGCACCGACGACCTTGGCGCAATGAAGGCGCCGCTGATGGCGGCGGTCGATGCCGTTGCCGCAGCGGCGAACTGGCTAAGCGAAGCCTCACGCGATGGAAACGACGCCGCGGCTGGTGCGCAGCCCTTCCTCAAGATGTTCGGCATCGCGCTCGGCGGCTGGCTGCTGGCCAAGCAGGCGCGTATTGCCAAGGCACAGCTGGCTGAAGGCAAAGGCGACGCCGACTATCTAAAGGCGAAGATTGTCACCGCACGTTATTTTGCGGAGCAGATCGCGCCGCAGGGCACGGCGCTGCTCGGCCCTGTTCAGACCGGACAGGCGAGCCTCTACGCGATTGCGGATGCGGCGATGTAACAATGACTCCCCTCCCTTCCAGGGATGGGTCGGGGGAGGGTGCGAGAGCGCGTCAGCGCGCGAGCGGAGCGGTTCGTGACGAGCGCAGGCCTCGCGAATTCTGTTGCTGGCGTTGGCCACCCCGCTCGGCTTCGCCGTCGCGACCCTCCCCTAACCCCTCCCTGAGAGGGAGGGGAATGTTACGCCTTCTTCTTCATCTCGCGATACGTGGTCAGCGCCCGTTCGCGGGCTTCGGCGTGCGCGACCACGGGCTCCGGATAGTCTTCGCCCAGCGTGACGCCGGCCGCCTTCAGCACATCCTCGTCCGCTTCCCACGGCACATGGATCGCCTTGTCGGGAAGGTCCGACAGTTCCGGAACCCACTCTCGGATATACCCCGCCGCATCCCATTTCGACGATTGCGACTTCGGATTCATCACGCGGGTGAACTGGGCGGAGTCGATGCCGCTGCCTGAATTCCACTGCCAGTTCTGGCTGTTATTGCCATAGTCCGCATCGACGAGGCAGTCCCAGAACCAGCGTTCGCCCTCGCGCCAGTCGATGAGGAGATGCTTGATCAGGAACTGCGCGGTGATCATGCGGACGCGGTTGTGCATCCATCCGATGTGATACAGCTGGCGCATCCCGGCATCGACGATGGGGTAACCTGTCTGCCCCTGCTGCCACGCCTTCAGATGCGCTTTGCCTTCTTTTGTGCGGAGGTCCGTCCAGTCCATTTCGTCGAAACGGTCGCGGCCGTTCTTGTCGCCGTAGCGCGGGAACTGGACGATCTGCTCGGTCGAGAAATCCCGCCATGCGAGTTCGGAGAGGAACGTTTCGACCGTCTGCCACTGCCGGTTCTCCGATACGCGGTGCCAGACATAAGCGGGCGAAACCTCGCCCATGTGCAGATAGGGGCTGAGGCGGCTGGTGAGGTCTTCGGAGGGAAGATTACGGCCTTCTTCATACGCCGCCACGTCGTCCGCGAAGTCGTTCACCCGCCGCCGCGCCGCCGCTTCGCCGACATTCCACACGTCGAACCCTTCGGACCAGTTCGGCGCGTTCGGCAGAAGAGTCCAGTCATTCAGATCATCGCTCTCGGGCCAGCGATCCGGCGCAGTCATATCGCGCGGCCGCTGCGTCGGTTCCTCGGGCGGCATGATCTCCTGCAGAGCGCGCCAGAATGGCGTGAAGATCTTGTAGAGGCCGCCCGATCCCGTCGTGACGGTCCCTGGTTCGTGCAGCAGGCGACCCGGGTGCAGATGCAGGTCGACCTCCTCCGCCAGCGCTTCGTGCTGCTCCTTCCACCACGGCTCATAATGTTCGAGCGCGTGGACCGCGTCCGCGTCCACTTCGCCCGCCAATTTCGCGATCTCGTCCGCCGCGACACCGCGCCGGAGGATCAGCTTCAGGCCCTTCTCCTCCAGATCGGCGGCAAGGCTCTTCAAACTATGATGCAGCCACCAGCGCTGCGCGCCGCCCATCGCCCACTTTCCGGGCGATTTGTCATCGAGGACAAACAGGGGCACGACCGGCCCTGTCTCGGTGGCGGCGCGGACGGCGGCCTGGTCGGACAGGCGCAGGTCTTCGCGAAACCAGATGATCGAGGTCATTTTGTCTCCTAAGAGGTTTCGCGCCGCCAACGCGCGTGAGGGAGAGCGGGTTGCCCCGAACTGCATATGTCGATGGACAACTGGTCCGAAGCGCCGCCGCGCAGGTGTCGCTGCACGATCGCGGTTTCCTGCTCGCGGACGGCGTTTACGAGGTGGGCGCGGTCTATGCGGGCACGCTGTTCGACTGGTCGCTGCACCTCGAACGGCTGGCGCGCAGCCTTTCGGAGCTGCGCATCGACGCGCCAATGTCGGACCGTGCCCTTACGCTGCAGGCTGAGAGGCTGATTGCGAAGAACCGCATCGTCGACGGCCTTCTTTACATCCAGATCACGCGCGGTGCCGCGCCGCGCGATCACGCCTTCCCAGCACCCGGCACGCGGCCGACATTGGTAATGACAGTGAAGCCCTTCGCGTTCCGGGGTCGCCCGGCGTTGCAGCGACAAGGCGTTACCGCCGTCACCGTACCCGACGAGCGCTGGGCGCGACGGGACATCAAGTCGGTGGCGCTGCTCCCGAACGTCCTCGCGAAGCAAGCTGCGCGCGAGGCCGACGCCTATGAAGCTATCATGGTCGCGGACGACGGCGTGGTGACCGAAGGCAGTTCGACGACTGTGTGGATGGTGGATGCGGATGGCGCAATCGTCACGCGCGGCCTGTCGAATGCCATCCTGCCAGGGTCGAAGCGACGGCGGCTGATGACAATGTTCGCGGATGATGGGCGTGAGGTCGTGGAGCGGACCTATACGCTGGACGAATTACGCGCGGCGCGGGAAGTCTGGCTGACCTCCGCGTCTTCGCCGGTCATGCCCGTCATATGCGTGGACAGTCGCGATATTGGTGACGGGACGGTCGGGCCGATGGCGGCGCGGGCATGCAAATTGATGTGGGAAGAGGTGGAGCGGCAGACAGGCTGGCGCGCGCGGTAGTCGGCGTCGTAAAATATGCGATCCAGCAACAACTCCGTCATCCCAGCGAAGGCTGGGATCCATCTCTGAACATCTCCGCTTGGTGCGCCGGGCATAGTGAAGGATTCCTGCCTTCGCAGGAATGACAGCTGTTTGTTGTGGAACATCCCTCTCTCACATCCGCCACTTCAGGCCCGCCCAGAAGGTTTGCGGTTGCGCCAGTGTTGTTGCCCCACGCACGTCGATCCCATCCTCGATCCGCGCGTCGGTGATGTTCTCGCCCGCCAGCGTTAGAATGAAGCCCTTTGTCAGCGGGATGTCCGCATGCGCGTCGAGAGATATGAAATCATCTAGCGGTCGCATTTCAAGGTCATCCTCGAACTGCTCGCCGACGTAGCGAAGGCTCGCACCGATGCTGCCATCGCCGAGAATGCGGACGCGTGCAGCGGCGTAGGCACGATGTTTCGGGATTTGCGGCGGAAGGAAGCCGTCCTGCGCCGACGTCGGGCCGCTGCCGTCCGATTTTGAATCGGTGTAGGCATAGCTGGCATCCAGGGTGACGGGGCCGAATTGGAGGTCCGCACGCGCTTCGATGCCATATGCGTCGACGGCGTCGAGGTTGAGCCGCTGGCGGAAGCTGCCGAAGACGAAGCCGACGCCCGGGAAGACGCCCGGTCCCTGATCGAGTGTGATATTCGCGATGGCGTTCTCGGCGCGCATGACGAAACCCGTGACGCCGATACTAGCGGTCGAGAGCGGGCGATAATCGAAGCCGATTTCCGCGCCTCGGCTGCGCTCCGGATCGAGATCGGCATTCGCGGCGACGGCGTCGGGGCCCACCCGGAAGGGCCGGTAGAGCTCGTTCAGCGTTGGCAGTCGCCAACCGAGATAGGCCGCGCCACGAAGCGTTAGTGCGCCCGTCGCTTCATAGGCCGCGCCAAGGCGTCCCGTGGGTTCCCAACCGTCGCGGTTGTCGAAGCGGGTCAGGTTGCCGCGCTCGACGAAGCGACCGTCGGTCAGCGACCAATAGTCGAGCCGTGCGCCGCCGGTCAGGATCAGGCGGTCCGTGATCTGCCAGTCATCCTCGATGAAGATGCCGACGATGTTGCTGACGCCGCCTGCCGAACGCGAGGCGGAGAGGACACCGTCCTCGAAGTCGAAACGCTCCTGCGTCTGGCCATCGGCGTGACGCCAGTCGGCGCCGACGCGAAATGCATGGTTGCCGAATGAAGGACGCGCTTCCGCTTTCGCGCCGAGCCCGGTCGAGGGCACTTCTTGCGATAACGCAGGCTGTTCGGTCGAACGGTCCGGCGCTGTACGAGCGAAGGTGGCGCGATAGTCGCGCGCCTGCACATAGGCGAGTATTTCGACCGGCACGTCGCCGCGGTGGAGATACCGTACGCTCGCATCGGCCCCGTCGACGCCCGAAGTGACAAGGGCCTGTCCGCGTTGGCGATCGTCGGTAAAGGCGCTGCCCCGCACCTGAATCTCGCCCATGGCGCCGACCGGTACGACGCCGCGCACGGTGATCGCCGCCTGTTCATAGGGGGACGCGGTATCGACGAGGCCGCGATCTTCGGGCGCGGTTGTGAAGAAACCGTCGCCCTCGGCGTAGCTCGCATCGACGGTAATGAACCCGTCGCCGACCGTTTCGACAAGCGCCGCGCCGACATCAAGCGAATCCCGTTCGCCATAGCGCGCGCGAAGGC
>JBAUIQ010000144.1:0-1721 GCA_049683075.1 Pacificimonas sp. | reverse complement strand
CCGGGGTGGCGTCGCGGGAGATGCCGGAACGGGCGCTCGCAACGGAGGCGATCCTTTCGGATCTCCTCATCATGAGCCAGTTCGAAGACAAGTCGGGCGACGAGCAGGCGCACAGCTCGTTCATCGGCCGCGTCCTCGGCGAATGCGCGACGGCTGTTATGCAGGTTCCGGCGGGCGGCTATGACATCGGCGCGGGGACATCGGCCATCGTCGCGTGGAACGGTTCCGAGCAGGCGGCGCGCGCCGTCCGGGCGACACTGCCGGTGTTGGCCATGGCGGAGACGGTCACGCTCTTCACCTCGGGGGCGCTCGACCGAAACAAGGTCGGTGCTTCGGAGGCCGCCGCCTATCTTGCTTCGCACGGCATTTCGGCAGACATCCATGACGTCCCTAAGGGCGGCGAACCTGGCGAGCGCCTGCTGCAGGAGGCGCGGGAGCGCGATGCGGGCCTGATCGTCATGGGTGCCTACGGTCGATCCCGCCTTGCCGAACGGCTTCTCGGCGGGACGACGCAATATGTCGTCGGCGCGGCGGACCGGCCGATCATTTTCCACGGATGAAGCTCTGGCTCGCCCTCTTCCTGCCTTTGGTCGCGATTGGGCCGACAGCCGCCGCATTACCGCCCGGGCCGCTTGCGCCGAAAGTTGGCGAGCTGCGTCCCGGCGACTGGCTTTGGGCGCCGTCCGCGTCACCAGCGGGCGAAGTCGTCGCGATCATCAGCCTGCCGCTGCAACGGGTACACATCTACAGGAACGGCGTCCTGATCGGCATCTCGACCGTGTCGACGGGAAAGCCCGGCCACGACACGCCGACCGGCGTCTTCACGATCCTGCAAAAGCGGGCGGAGCATTATTCGAACCTCTACAACGACGCCCCGATGCCGCACATGCAGCGCCTGACGTGGGACGGGATCGCGCTCCATGCCGGACGCCTGCCCGGCCACCCCGCCTCGCACGGTTGCATCCGCCTTCCGGACGAATTCGCAGCCCGCCTCTTCGACGTCACCACCCTTGGCGCGACGGTTATTGTCACGAGCGATAATCGCCTGCCTCGCCTGACCCCGCGCACGGACGCGGCCGCGAACCTCTCACGCGTTGGCGAGCACCCGGTCGGCGGCTTTTGGACGCCCGACGCGCAGCCGGACGGACCCGTGTCGATCATTGTCAGCGCCACCGACGAGACCGTCCGCGTCATTCGCGGCGGCGTCGAGATCGGCGGCGGCCCGGTCGGCCTCGGCCGTCCCGTCACCGAAACCGAAGTCCATGTCCTCGCGAGCATGGACAGGGCGCGCGGACGCTTCGATTGGCGGCGGATCGCCATGGACGACGACGATGCGAGTGGGCAGACGGATCGCGAGTCACTGACGCTGTCCGATCAGTTGAGATCCAACATCGCGGAGATCCTGCATGTCGGCGCGACGGTCGTCGTCACGCCCGACAGTCTTGACGGTCATTTGGGTGCGGAATTCGACATCCTCGCGCCGGAGACGCCAACGATCCGGCAGGATTGATCGCTTCATTCGCGCGTGAGCCCGGTCACGGCCATCCGGAACCGACTCGCGCTAGGTCCGTTCATGGGGAAACGGAAAGTGAACGGATCATGCAGGAAATTTTCGTGGCGATGGCGATCATGGGGTGCGGCGATGCCGGTGCCGCCTGCACAACGCTCGAAATCGTCGATGCCGATTTCGACAGCGTCGCCGCCTGCCACGCCGCCGCGCC
>JBAUIQ010000143.1:0-4708 GCA_049683075.1 Pacificimonas sp. | reverse complement strand
GGACAGCGTAGACCATATGGTCTATGCATCATCGTCGAGCGTCTATGGCGGCAACAAGGACATGCCGTTCAGCGTCGCCGATCGCGTCGACCAGCCGATCAGCCTGTATGCCGCGACGAAGAAGGCGGACGAGTTGATGAGCGAGACCTACGCGCATCTTTATCGTTTGCCGCTGACCGGCCTGCGGTTCTTCACGGTCTATGGTCCATGGGGTCGGCCCGACATGGCGATGTGGCTGTTTACCCAAGCGATCATGGAAGGCCGGCCGATAGACGTGTTCGGTGAAGGGAATATGCAGCGCGACTTCACCTTCATCGACGACATCGTTTCTGGCGTGGTCGCCTGCATCGACAATCCGACGCCCGATGATGGTCAGGCGAAAGCGGGCGGCTCCATCAGTCCGCATCGGCTCTACAACATCGGGAACCATCGGTCCGAAGAGCTGTCGCACATGATCGAACTGATCGAGGATGCGGTTGGAAAGAAGGCGACACGCAATCTGCTTCCCATGCAGCCGGGTGACGTGCGCGCGACCTATGCCGACATCGACGCGATCCAATCCGATCTCGGCTATGCACCGACGACCACCATCAACGAGGGCGTGCCGAAGTTCGTCGACTGGTGGATGCGCTATCACGGCCATCGATAGTGGGTTTCCCGGCATGTTGTGCTGGCACGACTGAGCCCCCCTTGCGCCAAACAATCGTCATTCCTGCGAAGGCAGGAATCCATCACTACGCCTTCGAACCAAGTCGAGAGGTTCAGAGATGGACCCCAGCCTTCGCTGGGGTGACGACCGAATTTCGGGTGGGGCCTGACGCCTTATGAACTACCTGCTTTGGAGCCTGTTCGGTCCGGCCACCTGGCCAATCTGGCCCGCTGTTCTTGCCCTCGTCCTGATGATCGTGAAGCCAGGCTGGCAATTCACGCGCAGCCTCCTTCTGACGGCGGCCGGCGTTTGGGCGATCGTGCTCGCGCTCCTACCGACGGGACAGTGGCTAATGCTCGATCTGGAGGCGGATTATCCGGTGCCGACGGAAATCCCCATGGCCGTCGGCAACATTCTCGTGCTTGCGGGCGGCGAGGACATTCATGCTGCCCTCCGCACGGGACGGATCGAGTTCGGCACGGCCGGGGACCGGGTAGCGCAGGCCGTCCCCCTAGCACGTGCGCTGCCCGATGCGCGGCTGTGGATCGCGGGCTATGGCGACCTCGCCGGGATGCCGACGAGCGATGTGACATTGACTGCCGATTATTGGCGGGCGAGCGGTATCGCGCCGACGAGGATTGGAGAAATCGGCCTGACGCGCGATACGTGCGAGAATCTTTTCGCCTTTGCCGAAGAGGACCGTGATGGACGCGTCCTACTCATGACGTCGGCCTTTCATATGCGGCGTGCGATGGCGTGCGCGGAGGCCGCCGGGCTTCAGCCCCTGCCCTATCCGGTCGATTATCGGACGAGCGGCAAATTGAACTGGTTGCCTCGCCCGTTGGGGAACCTCGCCATGGCGGACCTGGCACTGCACGAGATCATCGGCCTCGCCTATTATGGCTGGACGGGGCGGTTTGGCGGCGGCGATTAAAGCTGCCAGCGCTGGAACTCACCGTCGATCTCGCGATCGCGCCAGACGCCCTTCAGGTCGGCGAGGATACCGGTTGGTTTGACGAGCGCGTTAAGCTCACTGTCCGATAGGCGGACATATTCGTCATGCGCGACGGCGACGAGAACGCCGTCATAGCTGCGCGACATCGCGTCCGTGTCGAGCGTGATGCCATATTCGTGCTCGGCTTCCTCTGGACGGGCGAGCGGGTCGTGGACAGTGACGTTATGGCCGAGCCACTTTAGCCGGTCGATCACGTCAACCACCTTCGAATTGCGAAGGTCGGGGACGCCCTCCTTGAAGGTCAGGCCGAGGACGAGAACATCGCCGGCCTGGCGCAGATAGTCGTGCATCTTGTCGGCGACGAACGCGCCCATGCCGTCGTTGATCGAGCGTCCGGCGAGGATAACGCGCGGCAGGTGGCCGAGCTGCATGGCCTTGTAGCTGAGATAATATGGATCGACGCCGATGCAGTGACCGCCGACCAGGCCAGGTGAGAAGCGCAGGAAATTCCACTTCGTTCCTGCGGCATCGAGGACGTCGTGAACGCTGAGGTCCATCTTTTGGAAGATAACCGCGATCTCGTTCATGAAAGCGATGTTGATGTCACGCTGGGCGTTTTCGATGACCTTTGCGGCCTCGGCGGCTTTAATGGACGCGGCCTGGAACGTGCCGCCGGATGTGACGCGGCCGTAGAGGTCGGCGAGGAGCGCGGTGACCTCCGGCGTGTCGCCCGCGACGACTTTCATAATCTTGTCGACCGTGTGGACCTTGTCGCCCGGATTGATGCGCTCCGGACTGTAGCCGAGATGAAAGTCCTTGCCGTAGGTGAGGCCGGACACCTCTTCGATGATCGGGCCGCACTCTTCCTCGGTGACGCCGGGATAGACGGTCGATTCGTAGACGATGACCGGCTGTTTCGCCGCATCGATGACCTTGGCAAGGGCGCGGGTGGCGCCTCGGACGGGACCGAGGTCCGGTTGGTTCGCGCCGTCGACCGGTGTTGGAACGGTGACGATGAAAATGTCGGCGTCCGCCGCGTCGTCCATGTCGGTCGTGTAGCGAAGCTTGCTGGCCTGAAGGGCCGCGTCCTCGACTTCGTGCGTCGAATCATGGCCACCGCGCAGTTCCGCGACACGGCCCTCGTTCACATCGACGCCGAGCGTGTCGAAATGCTTGGCGAGCTGAACCGCGAGCGGGAGGCCGACATAGCCGAGGCCGATGACGGCGATCTTCGTATCTGAGGAAAGGGGTTTCACGGGAGGTCGGGCCATTCGTTCGAGATGAAAGGACGTACGCGTCGAATTTCCCCGGCGCGTTATCCGGGAAAGGTTACGGTTTCGTCAGGCGTTGGCGAGGCGGCCATTGGCAAGGTCGAGATAGCTCTTGCGAAGACCGAGCGTCAGGTCGCCGACCTCGAAGTTCCAGGGACCGATCTCGCTGACAGGGGTTACCTCGGCAGCCGTACCGGTCAGGAAACACTGCTCGAAACTTTCGAGCTCTTCCGGCCAGATGGCACGCTCGATGATCTCGACGCCCTGCTGGCGCGCCAAGTCCATGACCGTGCGCCGGGTGATGCCATCGAGAAAGCAGTCGGGCGTCGGGGTGTGCAGCTTCCCCTCCTTCAGGAAGAAGATGTTCGCGCCGGTGGATTCGGCCACCTGCCCCCTCCAGTCGAGCATAAGCGCGTCGCCATAACCCTTTGCGGCCGCGTCATGTTTCGACATCGTGCAGATCATGTAAAGGCCGGTGGCCTTGGCGTTGGTCGGCGCGGTGTAGGGGGCCGGACGACGCCATTTGGCGATGTCCATTCGAAGGCCCTTCTTGATGGCGTCCTCGCCGAAATAAGCGCCCCACTCCCAAACCGCGATAGCAAGATGCGGTTTCGCCTTCTGCGCGGCGACGCCCATCTGTTCGGACCCCCGCCAGGCAATGGGCCGCTGGTAGCAGTCGGTGAGGCCATTCTTGCGCATAACGTCGTTGCAAGCCTGGTTGATTTCATCGCCCGACCAAGGAATGTCGAAGCCGAGAATCTGCGCGCTGTCGATCAGGCGCTGCGTATGCTCTTCCAGCTTGAAAATGCTGCCATTATAGCCGCGCTGACCTTCGAAGACCGCCGACGCGTAGTGCATGGCGTGTGTCAGAATGTGGATGTTCGCCTGCCGCCATTCGACGAGTTCGCCGTCCATCCAGATCCAACCGTCGCGGTCGTCATATGTCGGTTCGGGAAGCGGTTCGTCTGACATCGTGATCCTGCTCGAAAATAAGGACGCCCCATAGCGCGCCGCGTCCTTGCCGAAAAGCGGTTGGCGAGGCAAGGAACGGGTCAATATGACTGACCAAAACATGTCTTCGGACAGCGTTCCTGTCGCTTCGCCACTTTTCCTCCGAGAAGACGAGGTTCGGCGGGGCATCGAGCTCGTCTATTTCGGCCATGCCGATCTCTTGAAGGAAGCCGACGAAACCCTGAGGTCGAGCCATCTCGGCCGGGCGCATCATCGCGCGCTCTATTTCATCGCGCGGCGACCGGGCCTGTCGATGGGCGAGTTGGTCGGGCTTTTGAGCGTGACGAAGCAGGCGCTGAGCCGGGTGATCGGCGATTTGACGGCGCGAGAGCTGATTCGCGTGGAGCCGGGCCAACGCGACCGGAGACAGCGGCTAATCACGCTGACCGACGAGGGGCTGCGGCTGGAGCACGAGCTGTTCGAATTGCTGCGCCAGCGAATGGCGCGCGCTTATGCCGAAGCGGGGCAAGACGCGGTGACGGGGTTCTGGCGCGTGCTTGCGGAATTGTTGCCCGATGACCGTCGGGCGGAAATCCTGGCGCTTTAGCCCCCTCTCACTAGCCTCGCCCAAGCTCTCGTGAACGGGCGGCAGCGGCGCGGACGGCGGCGCGTACCTGTGCAACGAGGCCGGGCTCATCGTCGAGCGCCTCTAGACCTGCCTGAGTCGTGCCGTTCGGACTGGTGACGGCGCGGCGGAGGTCTGTCGCGCTGCGTTCATCAGCTTCGAGGAGCGCGCCGGCTCCGACGACTGTCTGACGGGCGAGCGCGTCGGCGAGCTCTGACGGGAGACCGGCACCTTCACCGGCCGCCGCGAGCGCTTCG
>JBAUIQ010000142.1:0-5993 GCA_049683075.1 Pacificimonas sp. | reverse complement strand
ATTATATCCTGTGACACGTTCGAAGGCATCGCTGACGAAAACCAACGGATTGTCTTCAATCTGGGGATCGGAAATCGCCAGCGAAAACGGGAAGTTTACCGAGTAGTCGGACGCTGCCTCGTCAAGCTTTTCATTTTCATTCGATGGCACGCCGCACCCTCCCCTAATCTTTAACCAGCTTCTG
The DNA here is from genome assembly GCA_049683075.1 of Pacificimonas sp. Taxonomy (GTDB): domain Bacteria; phylum Pseudomonadota; class Alphaproteobacteria; order Sphingomonadales; family Sphingomonadaceae; genus Pacificimonas. The sequence continues at coordinate 5,809 of JBAUIQ010000142.1, read as the reverse complement.
CGGTTAGCCCAAACCGGTCATCGTTAAAATAACGGCAGATCAGTGATACGATATTGAGCGATACCGGATGCGTGTCGGCCACAATCTGAATCTGATCCGGTTCGCCCTGCGTATCGGTTGAATCAGAACGACGATCTTGGCAGTGCATTCTTCGACCACTTGTCAGGAACCGAAATGCCCTACGAAACGATCAAAGTCGAAAAACGCGGGGCGGTGACGCTGGTCACTTTCGATCGGCCGAAGGCGCTGAATGCGTTGGCGCAGGCGGTGCTGGACGACATGATTGCGGCCTATCGCGCCTACGATACGGACGAGACGCAGCGGTGTCTGGTCCTGACCGGCAGCGAAAAGGCCTTTGCCGCGGGCGCGGACATCAAGGAGATGGCGCCGCAGTCGTTCGGCCACATGTATGGCACTAATTATTTCGGCGCCTGGGAAGAAATAACGCGCACGCGCAAACCCTGGATCGCGGCGGTTGCCGGCTACGCGCTGGGCGGCGGTTGCGAGGTGGCGATGATGTCCGACATCCTGATCGCCGCCGATACCGCCGTCTTTGGCCAGCCAGAAATCAAGCTGGGCGTCATTCCCGGTATGGGCGGCTCGCAGCGCCTGACGCACGCCATCGGCAAAGCCAAGGCGATGGAGATGATCCTGACCGGACGCAATATGAAGGCGGCGGAGGCGGAAGCGTCGGGCCTCGTCGCGAAGGTTGTGCCTGCCGACACGCTTGTCGAGGAAGCCATGAAGATGGCCGAAGCCATCGCTGCCATGCCGCCGCTCGCCGCGATCGCCGCGAAGGAGGCGGTGAATGCGGCCTATGAAATGACGCTGGCGCAGGGCGTCAATTACGAGCGGCGCGTGTTTCACGGCCTGTTCGGCACGGAAGACCAGAAGGAAGGTATGGCTGCGTTTACTGAGAAGCGACCGGGCGCGTTCAAGGGGCGTTAGCTATGTCAATATTCAGCGGCGGCTGTCGCTGCGACGCTGTGCGTTTCGACATCAAGAGTACACCAATGCTGTCATCCATATGCCATTGCCACGGATGCCAGCGCATGACGGGTAGTGCCTATTCCGCCGCGATTACGGTGTCGGGCGACGGCTTTTCGGTGACCAGAGGCGATCCCGTGGTCGGCGGATTGCGCGGTGACGGCGCGCAGCACATGCATTGCGATCGCTGCAAAAGCTGGGTTTTTACGAAGTTTCCAGAGCCGACCCCGCTCGTAAATATACGCCTCCCTATGCTCGACGATCCGGCTCGCTTCCCGCCCTTCGTGGAAATGCAGACGGCCGAGGCCTTGAGCTGGGCAGTAATCGGTGCCGAGCGCCAATTCGAACGCTTCCCAGAAATGGCGGAGTTCGCGGACCTGATGTCAGACTATGCGGTCTGGCAAAACACGGACTAGCGAGCGAGGCAAGTGGTGCCTGCCCAGAGCCTTTCGACGGTCGCATCCTCGTCCGGACCGGAGAGGAGCCCGGAAATGTCACCCGTTGTAAACTCATGGCCGAGGCCGCTGTCCTCGATCATTTTCACAGGATAGGCATCTTCCAGCGCGGCACGGTCGCTGCCGAGGCCAATTCCCGCTAGAGTGCGGAAAGCGCGCGGCGATGCGGACGGACCCATGGTCCAGCCTGAAAATTGAGGACCGTCGAAGGAAAGACTGAGCCCGCCGCCGATCTGGGCGACGCTGACCAGCGCCACGGGGCATGGGGAGGCGACCAGCGTGCCCTGCGCCCTGCCCGTTACATTTTCCATCCCGGTCAGCACAGTCTTACGCGGGCGGCCAAAGGGGATTTTCGTTTCCCGCTCCGTCTTCAGGTTCGTGAGGACGACGCCGTCCGATGCCAATGCAAGGCTGCTAGACGGTGTGATGTCAGGCGGCTCGGGCACGTAGCTGCCGAGCGTCGCCACCACTTCCGCCGTGGTTTCGGTGAGCGCGTCGGTAGCGATTGGTTCTGCCTCGGGCTCCTCCGAGGCCCCAGGAAATTCAGGAACCTCGACCTCCTCGCCGGTGTCGGCCAGCGAGATTTCATCGTCGGGCTGAACGGGTTCACTGGCGCTATCGGCGCAACCGATCGCGACAACGAGACAACCAATGGCCGTACCGAAAATCGAGGAGAACTGTTTGGTAAGGACGGACATATCGCCGACGACAATGCCGCCTCCCCTCAGCCGGGGCAAGGCGCAGCGCTTCGGCCCGCCTTACTTGGCGGCGGCTGTCACGCCCGAGCCGCGTGCATTGCAGGGGCTGGAACGACCGGAATAGTCGCTGCCCCAACGGCGATTGCCGCGCAGACCGACGTCGAGATGGAATTTCTTGCCGCGATAGATACCAAGCCCCGCCTTCAGGTCGCCACCTTTTGCATTGTGCCACCCGCAGAGGCGTTGGATCATCTCGGCCCGCGTGAGATTGCCGACCGCATAGCCGTCGAACGCCCCGAACTCGCGATGAACACTGCGGCTCGCCCCGCCTGCGCAGCGGTTGAGATGTTCGTGGCGATAGCCGGACACGATCTCGACCGGGCCAATCGCGGGAATGATGTCATCGCGCAGCGTCTCGAGGCTATTGAAGGCACCCTGCCAGCGATCGCGCGACGGCAGTTCGAACGGTTCGGCCTTGCAGCCCTTCCAGGAGAGCGCAGTCCGCAAAAGTTGGTACGTCGGAACAATATTGAGGAGGCCCTGGCGCTCAAGCTGGCCTTCAAATTCCGCGACCCGCGAGGCGTTTTGCGGCTTGGCGGCCCAGGCCGTGAACATCGCTTCGCCCGGAGGTGCGCCATCAAGGCTAGCGACCGCCTGCGTTCCCAAAAGCAACGCCGCCCCTGCAGCCAACAGCCCCCGCAACATCCTTTTTCCTCCCGCTATCCTGCTATGTTCAATATAGGAATTGCTTCGGATCGGTGCGGTCGTTTCATCGCGCCGACAGGTCGGTTTGTCCGCTTGCGAACCAATAGGGAGCGCATATGCGGGCTTTAGGGAGGCATTTTATGGCGAAAATCGCGTTTATCGGGCTTGGTAACATGGGCGGCGGCATGGCCAGGAACCTCGTCGCGGCGGGCCATGAGGTCGTCGCCTATGACCTTAGCGACGCCGCGCTCGCGGACGCGGAGACGGCCGGGTGCCAACGCGCCGTGTCCGGCGCGGATGCGACGAAGGACGCCGATGCCCTCGTCACAATGCTGCCCGCGGGCGAACATATGGCGGCGGTCTACGAGAAGGATGTTTTCGCCGTGGCTTCGCGCGACATGCTGCTGATCGACTGCTCGACGATCGATGTCGCCACTGCACGCGAGGTCGCTGGCAAAGCGGCAGAGCGCGGTTTCTCCATGGTCGATGCCCCCGTTTCGGGCGGCATCGCCGCGGCGGCGGGCGGGACGCTGACCTTCATGGTCGGCGGATCCGACGGCGCCTTTGCAAAGGCCGAACCAATCCTGTCCGCGATGGGTAAGGCCGTCATTCACGCGGGCGACGCGGGCGCGGGTCAAGCGGCGAAAATCTGCAACAACATGCTCCTCGGCGCGACGATGGTCGCAACCTGCGAAACGCTAGCGCTGGCGGAAAAGCTGGGCCTCGACCCGCAGACATTCTACGACATCGCCAGCGTGTCATCAGGACAGAGCTGGTCGCTGACCTCCTATTGCCCCCTGCCCGGCGTCGGCCCGGACAGCCCGGCCGACAGGGGCTATGCGGGCGGGTTTGCAAGCGCCCTCATGCTGAAGGACCTGAAACTGGCAGGCGAAGCGGCGCGGGCGGCGGGGGCCTCGGTGCCAATGGGTGGGCTGGCGCAGGCGCTTTACCAGATGCAGGTCGGCGCGGGCGAAGGCGGGCAAGATTTCTCCGCAATCATCGAAATGCTGCGTGGGGCTCAGTCCACCCGGTAGGTCGCCAACCGCCAGAGGTACCCAAGAACGATCGCGGCCGTGATCGCGATGGAGACGGGTCCGAGCCACTGGTCGACGACCGTATAGCCGTCGCCAAGACTGTAACCGATCCATGCGAGCCCTGCATCCCAAATTGCCACACCGGCGAAGGTCAACGCGAGGAACGTCGGCAGCGGCATGGCGAAGAGACCGGCAGGCACGCTGATCAACGTCCGGATCGTCGGGACGCAGCGGCCCAGGAAGACGGCCCAGCGGCCGCCACCGTCGAACCAGCGGTCGATGCGGTCGAGTTCTTTCGGTTTGATGGTCAACCAGCGGCCATGGTCCTGGACGAACGCGCGCAGGCGCTCCTCGCTGAATTTCAGGCCGACCCAGTACCAGAAGGCCATGCCGACGAGCGACCCAATGCTGCCGGCGAGAATGACACCTGTAAGCGACAGGCCGTCCTGCTGCGCGGCGGCATAGCCCGCAAGCGGCATGATGACCTCAGACGGAATTGGTGGGAACAGGTTCTCCAGGAACATGAGAAAGCCGATGCCGAGATAGCCAAGATCTGCAATCAGACCCTCGATCCATTCCGTCATGTGATGGTCGCGATGTCCGCGCCGGAAACGGCTTCACGGGGGTCGATCGGTTTGCCGTCCGGCCCGGCGACGAACTCCATCTGCGTCGGATAGGCGAAGTCGACATCGATCTCGGCAAAACGATCGACCATGGCGAGGATGACGTCGTGGCGACGCTGCATCATCTCGGCATAGTCCGAGCTTTCCGAATAGAAAACGAGTTCGTAATCGATCGAGCTGGCACCGAACTGGAAGATGTGCAGCCGGTCGAACGTCGCGCCCTGTACGCCTGCGACGATGTCCTGGAGCTCGGTCTGCAGCTGCGAGAGCATGTCGCGCGGCGTCTGATAAGTGACGCCGAACTGCATGACGACGCGGCGACGCTTGAAGAGCGCGAGGTTGCGGATGTTGTCGTTCAGAAGATTAGTGTTGGAGACGATCACCTGCTCGCCGTCGAGGGCGCGAAGGCGCGTCGTCTTCAGACCAATATTCTCGACGACACCCGTGATGGCACCATAGTTGATGACGTCGCCCTTCTTGAATGGCTTGTCGAAGATGATCGAAAGCGCAGCAAAGAGATCGGAGAAAATTCCCTGCGCGGCGAGGCCGATGGCGATGCCGCCGACGCCAAGACCGGCGACGAGTGCGGTTACGTCGACGCCGAGGTTGTCCAGAATGAGGATGACGGCCAGCGCCCAGACGACGATGGATACAAGGAGCCGGATGATGCCCATGGCCGTAACGAGCGTGGATTCATCCTCATCGGGGTCATTCGCCCTGCGTCCGACGACGGCAAGAATGAACTCGCGCACCCAAATTGCGCCCTGAATCACGAGCGCAATGGTGAAAAAGAAATCGACAACCCGGTGAAAATCGGGCGGCGCGGACACGACAACCGACACAATCTCTGCCGATGCGGCGAGTAGGAAGAAGCCATGTGTCTTCGCGATGATCCGCGCGAAGATACCGCGCCAGCTATAAAGGCCGTGGCGCTCAGGGTCGCCCGCCAGCCGCTTCAGTCCTTCGCGCACGAGTGTCAGCGTCAGGTATAGGACGACACCGGCGGCGATATAGATCAGGACTTCCCGGCTGTCGTTCTGCACCCAGGCTGTAATGTCATCCATGAGTGCGAACGCCCGCTCGGGCGCCTCGGCAAGATTTTCCTGCATTGATAATGACCCTCCTCGGGTCGGACCTGTCGTTCAGGCAGCCGCGAGATAGTCGATCAGGCCGCGCTCATGGGCGGCGAGATAGTCGGTCGGCTCGGGTAGTTTCAACCCCGCAACCTCCGCGCAGCCATCGGCCTTCACACACTGAATAAGGGCGGGATGTACATAGGACTTGCGGCTGATCGTGATCGTATTACC